>WVWV01000017.1 GCA_011773845.1 Lysobacterales bacterium
GCGCGATCTCGCCCTGGATCTGGAACAGGTTGGTGGCCGTCAGGGTGCGCTGATAGTTCTCGGCCCATACCTGGCGATCCCTGCGGGCATCGGCCAGGCGCACGCTGACCAGCACTTGCTCGTTGCCTTTCTGTACCTCGGCGTTCAGCACCCAGTCTGCGCCCAGCCGGTCGGCGATCTCCGGCAGGCTCAAGTCGCTGCCGCGGAATCGCATGGCCGAGGTGCGCGAGATCACGTCCAGTTCGTGGATCTCCGACAGGCGGGTCAGAACACCCAGGTGCATGCCGTCGGTGAACACGTCCGCCTCGTCGCGGCCCAGGGTGGCGAAAGGCAACACCGCAATGGTGCGCTGGGAGCGCGGCACCTCCGCCAGCGAGCGGTAGGCCAGGTACGCAGCCGCGACGGCCGCAACGAGGATGATCATCGCGATGACCGCATTGGGCGCGCGTACGGCGGGCTGCGCCGTCCCCGCCGCCATTGCGGCCGTTTTCTGCACCCCTTGCGGGGTCCAGTCGAACACCCATGCCAACACCAGCGCCAGCACCAGGCCCACAGCCAGCACCGCCACCAGGTTGCGGATGGCGGCGTCCGTGTACCCATAGGCCGGCAGCAGCGTTTCCGCCACCTGCAATAGCAGCCAGGCCAGGGCCAGGTAGGCAATGGCCACGCGGATAACCTTGCGGCGCTTCAGTTCGTCGAACAGGCGCATGCAAGACACATTAACAGGGATTCAGTTACCAAAAAAATTGGGGTTAGAAAATTGGGGTCCGAGCAAAGTGCGAGGGTAAGCGGAGATCATGGGGTCAGAGTCACGACCCTGACCCCAGGGTTTGCCGGATTTCGCTCACAGCGGCGGGAACCGCACTCACTGCGGGTGCCACAAAAAAACCCCGCCGAGGCGGGGTTTTCAGATCAGATGTGAGACGCGCTGGTTTTGGGTTCAGTCGACGGTCAGGGCCGCTGATCGGGCCGTGAAGCGGTCGAAACTTCGGTGCGCGTGCCGCTGCCACCGAGGCTGTCCTTGCGCTCCGTACGCCAGAGCGCAAGCGTCAGTCCCGCCATCATCAGGAAAATCACTCCGGCGAAAGGCACTGCCACGATGGTGCTTGCGGCCTGCAGGGCGGACAGTCCTCCGGCAATCAACAGCAGGCCGGCCACCAGGCCGATGGTCATCCCCCAGGAAATGCGCAGCCAATTCGTGGGCCGTCCCGTGCCGAGTGAGATTATCGTGCAGATGACGAGGGTGCCCGAATCGGAGGAAGTGGCAAACCAGCTGATGATCAACAGGGTCGTGATCGCGCCGAAAAACCAGCTTAGCGTGCCGAGGTCCATGAGTTCATAGGTCGTGAACAGCGCCCTGGCCATGTCCGAATTCACGGCGGTGATCAGATCGGCGGACTGGTTCAGCTGCAGGTCCAGCGCGGTACCCCCAAAAACGCTCAGCCAGAGGAAGCTGGCAATGACAGGCGCCAGAAGGGCGCCCAGCACGAACTGCCGGATGGTTCGCCCACGCGAGACACGGGCGATGAACATGCCGACAAAAGGCGCCCAGGCGATCCACCACCCCCAGTAGAACAGGGTCCAGCTGCTCTGCCAGCTGCCGACCGGCTCGGGATCGACCCACAGGCCCATGGGGATGAAACGATAGAAATACTGGAATGACTCGGAGAAAAACAGTTTCAGGATAAACAGGGTTGGACCGATCGCCAGCAAGGTGCAGATCAGCGCCACGCTCAGCCAGATGTTGATCTCGCTCAAGCGGCGGATGCCCCGGCTCACGCCGAGCACCGCGGAGAGGGTGGCAATGAGGGACACCAGCAGTATCAGGCCGAGCTTGAGGGCATTGGACGGCTCCAATCCGAACAGGTAATTGAGCCCACTGGCGATTTGCGAGGCGCCGAGGCCCAACGAAATCGTGATGCCGAAAAGCGTTGCGAAGATCGCGAGCAGGTCGATGACAAGCCCCGCCGGGCCGTAGATCCGCTCGCCGAGCAGCGGGTACAGCGCCGACCTGACGGTGAGCGGCAGGCCCTGCCGATAGCAGAAATAGGCGAGGCACAGACCAACGCAGATGTATGCCGCCCAGCCATGCAGCCCCCAGTGAAAAAGGGTGACGCGCAGGGCGATCTGCCCCGCCCGTTCCGACAGTGGCTCCGCGCCGGCCATGTCGATGAAGGGGTTGCCCTGGATGTGGTACATGGGTTCCGCCACACCCCAGAACAGGATGCCCGTGCCGATACCGGCACTGAACAGCATGGCAAACCAGGAAAAGGTGTTGTATTCCGGTGTTTCCCCATCGCGGCCGAGCCGCACCCGACCGATGGGGCTCAACGCCAACACCACGCAAAACAGGGTCATCAGCGAAACGCCCCAGATCATCCAGTGGGCGAAGAAGCGGGCCACGACTTGCTGCTGCCATTGGCGAAGCTTCTCCGCCACTTCCGGTTGCAGTAACACCAGGACGATGATGACGGCCGCAATGGCGTTGGAGGCAAGGGCCAGGAACAGCTTGGCGTTGCGCTCCCTGCGGGTCAGCCCACTCAACGACGGGGCTCCTGTTCGATCGCCAGCCGGCGCGCCAGCATCGGCGCGACCCACAGGGAGGGCAACAACAACAGCGACACCGGCACTGCCGTGATGACGATGAAGTATTGCAGCGCGGTGATGGTTCCGCCGCCCAGTGTGAGCAGGACTGCCGCCAGCGCGCCCATGATCAAGCCCCAGAACATGCGCATGACGCGGGGCGGCGAGTCGCTGCCGCACATGACCATGGAAATCGTATAGGTCATCGAGTCACTGGTGGTCGCCACGAACACCGTGGTCAGGATCAGGAACAGGGTGGAGATCAGGAAGCCAAGCGGCAATTGCTGCGTGATCGCCAGCAGGGCGCCGGGCATGTTGAATCCCGAGAAGGGGGCGGAAATCACGCCGGGCGATGACGTCTCGAGGGCCAGGCCCGTGCCCCCGAGGATGGTGAACCAGAAAGAAGTGACGATCGGCGCGAGCACGGACAGGCTGAGGATCACTTCCCGAACGCTGCGCCCGTTGGAAATGCGGGCAATGAACATGGCCATCATGGGCCCGTAGCCCAGGAACCAGCCCCAGAAAAACAGCGTCCACTGACCCAGCCATTCCTGATCGCCGCGGTACGCGGCCATGTCGAGAAAACGTGCCAGGTAAACGCCGCCCGAGGCGAAATAGTTTTCCAGCAGGAAGCGGGTCGGGCCCAGGGTCAGTATGAACACCATCAGGAGGATCGCCAGCGAGACGTTGAATACGCTGAGCAGCTGAATGCCGCGCCTGATCCCGGAGACGGTCGATGCGGTGTAGAGCATCACCAGCCCCAGCACGATCATCAGTTGCGTGGACAGCGCATCGCGCACTTCGAAGAGATCGGCCAGCCCATAACTGACCTGAGCGCCCAGGAAGCCGATCGGCCCGACCGTGCCAGCGACGACGGCGACGATGCAGACCGCATCGGCCACATCGCCGACCCAACCCTCGATCACCCGTCGGCCCAGCAAGGGATATAGCAGGCTGCGGGGCTTCATCGGCAAGCCCTTTTCATAGTGCAGATACATGAAAATGATGGTCGTCAGGCTGCCGAGGATGGCCCAGCTCAGAAAGCCCCAGTGCATGAAACTCTGCGCCAGCGCCGCGTGCACGGCCGCATCGCTCGGCGTTTCCAGGCCGAACAGTGGCGGCGGCGAGAGGAAATGGGCAATGGGCTCGGCCGCGGCAAAAAACACCCCGCCGCCAGCCAGCAGCGTGCACATGATCATCGCCAGCCATTTCAGCCGGTGGTTGTCCGGCATTCGCAGATCGCCCAGCCGCGCCTTGCCATAAGGCGACAGCGCAATGGCCAGCCCGATGACGAAGGTTGCCAGCAACAGTAACTGCCAGTAGGCGCCAAACCAGGTGATTGACCAGGCAAACCCGTCATTGACAGCCTGCGTCAACAGGGAGAGGTCGAAGATCGCCACCGCGACAAACAGCGAGAGGAACCCGCCGCTGAACAGGAAGGTCACCCAGGCAACCGTCTGTTTACCCTGCATCTGCCTCATTGGACGTGTTCCCGGTTAGGGCTTACGGCGCGGCGTGCGTTCATTCGCCTGCCCCTTTCCTCGAGCGGTCGCTGCTTTCCACCAGGACGCGGTCAGCGAGCCGATTCAGGATGTCCCAATCATGGTCATCGATCTCCAGGCCTCGAATCAGCGCCCGATGTCGTCGCGAGGCGAACGCGTCGGGCGTGATCCGCCACCGAACGCCGGGCGGTTTTGGCAGGGCTGGCCCGGCACCTGCCCTGGCCAGCATCAACGATACGGGGTTCTTGGGGCGACCCGCTTCGGCCATCGGCCCATCGAGGCGGCCCAGCCAGGGATCCACGGCATCGGCCTCGAGCCACAGCACGCAGCGGTGGCCATCCTGATCTTCCGGCCAGGACAGTTCGGCGCTGCGCCAGCGTGTCCGGTCAGAGCGGATCAATTCAGGCAACAGCCCGAGCGGGTCGCGCGCGGAGTCGATGCTCAGGGTCACGGTCGCCGTGTGATCCACCTGGCAGATGGCCAGGTCGATGACCTGGGGCGCCCAGGCCAGCAAGCTGCCATCCGCCATGTGGACTACGCCATCGTCGTGGATGATGGCGGGCCCCTGCGCTCGCGTGTTGCGATCATCGTTGAACAGTGCCAGCGACGGATGGACCCCGGAGAGCCCCAGCACCTCCAGCTCGACCACATTGCGCGCGACGGCATCGGCATCCAGCCTGTGGCCCGGCAGGGCGTCCAGCGCCCGTTTGAGCAACGCCAGGAGTTCATTAGGCGTGCACTGCAAGGACGGGCCCGTTCATGATCGCGCGTCGCGGCGCAGCACGGGAAAACTCCAGTCATCCGCGCAGCCGGGTTCCAGTTCCTCGGCCAGGGGTGCGCCCTGGAACATGGTGTTGCGCACCCACAGGCGCGACCGGGGATCGAACTTGGTCACCCCCATGAACGCGAGCTTGCAGCGCAACAGGTGAATCGGCATGACATCGGCGGCCAACAGGTTGGCCTGGATCTCCCCGTACGGGGTTTGGGCCAGGGTCTGCAAGCGGCGCACGGTATAACGCCATTGCGGGTGGCGCAGCACGAATTCGGCCGTGGTGACATCGCCGGCCTGCTTGAGGAAGGAGACCAGCGCCTGGTGACAGGAAGCGATCTCGCGGGCGAGGCCAAGGCGCATTTCCCGCTCCTCGCCCGGGTCGACCCCGCGGATACCCAGGCGGGGTTCGAGCTTTTCCTCCGATCGATACCAGAACACCCCTGCGGCGTCCGGAGCGTTGAAGTCGTAAGCAAGCGCCCAGTCGTAGTGTGTCTCGATGAGTTCGAGCAGGGCCGATCCCCGCATGGTGGGCGACAGTTGATAATCTTCCTCAACGGTCATTGCCTCCGCCAGCTCATCGACACGTTCGGGATAAGCCTCTATGAGGGCCGATTCCAGCACCTGCTGAGCCTCGACAGCGGCCGTTCGTTCGGCGTGCCGCATCACGCTGCGCCAGTCAAGTGGATGGCGCTGCGAAGCCAGCCAGCGGTGAAGACTGCGAACCTGTTCGCTGGTCCTTGTGTTGCACTCGGTTTGCTCCGGGTCGTCGATCTCGACCTGAGCCAGGTGTTCGGCGGCCCGTGCCAGCACCGTGCACACTCGCGCCCGCCTGTCTTGGCTTGGCGTCCTGTCATCCAGCACCCGAGCCAACGCGGTCTCCCGCTGCAGGATCCACTGCCCGATCAGCAGCGGGTGGTTGATCAGGAAAGGCGCCATGCCCAGGCCGGTGGCATTGCCGACGCCGAGACTGCGCCTGGCTTCAGGGTCCAGCGTGCAGGCCGTGTCGGGCGAGGCTCGACGGGCGAGAAACTCGACCTGCTCGAAACTGAAATGCCGCAGCATGAAACAGGCCAGCATCTCGGCCGCGAACGGGCGCGCAAGGTCCGGATGATGACGCTGAACGTGACGCCACTCCGACATGCCGAACTTGCCGCTGCCATAGACCGCGGTCGTGCGGTAGAGGTAGCCCACTTCTGTCAGCTGATCGACAGACGGTTGGGCCCCCGCCGCCAGCGCGGCCACCACCCGGTCGAACTGCCGGCTGCTGCGGTTCGCCCGGGTCAGAACGAGACAGGCACTGTCCAGCCTGCCGGCTTCCTGCCGCGGCACCTGCCGGGCCAGGAATCGCCTCCTTTCGGCATCCACGGGCCCATCGCACAGGGTCGCGGTCACGTCCCAGGCTTCGGCGATGACGCGGTCCGATCGCTGCGCGGGGTCCAGCGCATGAGCAAACAGAACCATGCGGTAGCTGTGCCTGGGTGTGGCGATTCGGTAGACCGCGCACCCCGCGCCATCGTCATCGAGCTCGAAATGCTCGCGCTCGATGCGCCAACGCTCGCGGCACATCGCGCGGGTGAGTACGCGCATGAAGCTGAGGCGGGTCGGAAATTGCCGCCCGAGCCGTTCCAGGTCCATGGCGACCGCCGCCGGACGCAGGGACGGGCCGTTCGCGTCGGGAGCAGCTTCAGACATTCCGTGTTTCCTTGATTCAGGCTTCAACAGGCTTGAGCCCGGCATCCAAAAACGCCTGCCAATTCAGGCCCATGATCCGGTCGATCTCCTCGCGGCCCATACCGCACTGCGCCAGCCCCTCAACGATTTCGCGAAACCCGGAAAAACCTGCAAACCACGGTGGTTGCTCCGGCCACGCCAGGGTTTCGGAGTCGTCTTCACCGTGGTCCCTTGTTTTGGCCCATCTGCCGTTACGCATCCAGGCCAGCTTATCATAGCCCCAACCCAGGCACAGGTCCGAGCCCAGGCCAACGTGCTCGACACCCAGGCGATCGACCAGGCTGCACAGCATCCGGCAGAACGCTTCGCGCGTGCAGTCCGCGCCGCCCGGCAGGTGGAATGGATAGAGGCTGCAGCCCAGCAACCCGCCGGATTCCGCCAGCGCATCGAGCACGCGGTCGGACTTGTTTCGCAATGCCGGGTGAAAGCTGCTGGGATTGGCATGCGAGATGACGATTGGGCGGCTCGAGCACTCGATCGCCTGCAAGGTCGATTGCTCGGCCGAGTGGGACATGTCGATGATCATGCCGAGTCGATTCATTTCGCGAATGACTTCGCGCCCGAACCGTGTAATCCCGCTGTCGCCCTGTTCGTAGCACCCGGTCGCCAGCAGGCTCTGGTTGTTGTAGCTCAGTTGCATGACCCGGGCGCCGAGCGAATGCATGCGTTCGACCCCGCGGTAGTCGTCTTCAATGGGGGAGCAATTCTGGAAACCGAGGATGATGCCGGTGCGCTGGCTGTTCGCGGCCCGCCTGAGGTCATCACCGCTCAGAATGGGCATGATGAGGTCGTCATGCTGCTCGAACCATCGATTCCACTGGCGAATGTTGTCCTCGGTCTCACGCGCGTTTTCCCAGTAGGCCACGGTGACATGAATCGCCGAGAGGTCCGCCGCACGCGCCTGCTCAAACAACGATCGGTCCCAGTTGTTGTACTGCAGACCGTCGACGATCATGGCTCACCCGCCGGTTGGGGCGCGCGGTCGGCTGCATGACGGCCCGTGCTCATGCGTTGACGTAAGCCGTCTTGCATACCGTGTAGAACTCCTTGGCGTACTGGCCCTGTTCGCGTGGCCCGAAACTGGAGCTCTTGCGGCCCCCGAAAGGCACGTGATAGTCGGTGCCCGCCGTCGGCAAATTGACCATCACGCAACCGGCTTCTGCGTGTCGTTTGAAGTGCGCCGCACGGGCCAGGGAGCGGGTGATGATGCCCGCGGTCAGCCCATATTCCGTGTCATTGGCGATGGCCAGTGCATGCTCGTAGTCGTCCGCTTCCAGCACGCAGGCGATCGGGCCGAATACTTCCTCCCGGTTCAGGCGCATGTCGTTGTTGCCGCCCGTGAACAACGCGGGTTGCATGAAATAACCGCGGGTGGGACGTTCGGGGCATTCGCCGCCAAAGGCGAGGGTGGCGCCTTCCGCGCGGCCGATCTCAAGGTATTCGAGGTTCTTGTCCAGTTGTTGCCGATCGATGACCGGGCCGATCTGGGTTTCGGGCTCCAGCGCATGCCCGACCCGCAACTGCCTTGCCGCCTCGGTGAATTTCTCCACGAAGGGCTCACACACAGCACGCTCGACCACCAGCCTGGAAGACGCCGTGCATTTTTGCCCGGTGCCGAAG
The DNA here is from genome assembly GCA_011773845.1 of Lysobacterales bacterium. Lineage (GTDB taxonomy): Bacteria > Pseudomonadota > Gammaproteobacteria > Xanthomonadales > SZUA-36 > WVWV01. The sequence continues at coordinate 8,209 of WVWV01000017.1, forward strand.
TAGGCGCCATTGATGGCGCATTGCACGGCGAGGTCGAGATCGGCATCGCGCAGCACGACCAGGGCGTTCTTGCTGCCCATCTCGAGCTGCACCTTGACCATGCGTTCGGTCGCCACGCGGGCGATTTCGCGGCCCGTGGCCACCGATCCGGTAAAGCTGACGGCGTCAATGCCCGGTGAGGAACACAACGCCTGCCCGGCCCCGGCGCCGTCCCCGTTGAGCATGCCGAATACCCCGTCCGGCAGATCGCTGCGCGCGATGATCTCGGCCAGCGCGCAGGCGGCGGCAGGTGTTTTCTCGGAGGGTTTCAGAATGACGCAGTTTCCGTAGGCCAGTGCCGGCGCGACCTTCCATGCCGCCACCGCAACCGGAAAATTCCAGGGCGTAATGATGCCCACCACGCCCACCGGCTCGCGTGTCACCTCGACCTGTACCCCGGGCCGGACGGAGGGCACCAACTCGCCCGTGGGTCTCAACGCCTCGGCGGCGTAATACCTGAAGAATTGTCCGGCGCGGAAAACCTCACCTCTTGCTTCCGCGACGGTCTTGCCCTCTTCCCTGGCCACGAGCAGCCCCAGTTCGTCCGCGCTGGCGCAGAGCGCTTGACCGATCCGGTCCAGGATTTCCTGGCGGGTTTCCAGCGCACTGAAAGACCACGCATGGAAAGCCTGTCGCGCCGCCTCGGTCGCGGCTTCCACTTCCTCCGTCCGGGCCGCGTGAAAGCGGCCGATCGGGTCGTCCAGGTCCGACGGGTTTTCGCTGTCGAAAACCGGGCCCGAGCGCACCCATTCACCGTGGATGTAGTGTCCTGTTTCCGAATACATGGATGGGTCTGCCTCCGGATTGGAAAGGCCCTTTGTGGCGCATCCGGCTGCCGATTGCAAATCAGATAATCAAATTAATTAATAAACTGATCTTATGAACGCCTGATGCGAAGCTGTATAAGGGGGGAATCGAGTTCCTTTCGAAGCCCTTTGAGGACCTCGAATGCGTGATCTATAAGCGATTCTGCGGCCGAAGACAGGGTCCAGTCCCGGCGCCGCGCGAGATAGATCGTTCGATGAAGCCTGGGATGCTCGAGCGGCCGGGTCACCAGCCCCGTCGCCAGGCTGCGAGTGGCCAGTGCAGGCAGTACCGCCAGCCCAAGGTTGGCCTTGAGCATGGCGAACAGCGTGGTCGTGGTGGAGCATTCCAGCTTCGCGGGGCCCAGCAGGTCACGGGCGGACCCGCTGCCGTGCAGCCCGGCGTCCAGCTTGGGGTAGGGCTCCAGTTCCTGCCAGTCGATCGGATCGCTTGACTGCGCCAGCGGATGGTCCTGGTGACACAGCAGCATGATCTGGTCCTCTAGGATAGGTTCAAAAATCAGCTGGTCCGTGTGGCGGCGCGTACTGACCAGCCCGAGATCAATCTCGTTGCGCAGCAGTTGACCCTGGATGTCAGCGGAATTGCCATCGGAAACGCGGATTGCAACCCCGGGGTTGCGGTCGCAAAAAACGCGCAGGATGGACGGCATCAGCTCGGTTGAGAAGGAGGGTACCGAGGCGATGCTGACATGACCGGTGCGGCCTTCGGCCACTGCGCTGAGGTCTTCCAGCGCCGTGTCGAAGTCACGGATCAGGCGCCTGGCAATGGGCAGGAATCGTTCGCCTTCCACGGTCAGACGAATCTGTCGCGTGGTTCGCTGGAACAGGCGCAATTCGATCAAATCCTCCAGTTTCTTGACGGCAAAGGTGATCGCTGGCTGTGTTTTCGAGAGCCTTTTCGCCGCGAGTTTGAAGCTGAGCAGTTCGGCGACAGTCACGAACGCGCGCAGGTGGTCGAGGGTTATTCGCACGGTGCTCAGCCTGCCAGTGCGCGGACCTTCTCCAGCAGGCCCGTGCTCACGGCGACCCCCTCCTGCAGCGCCACGGCGCGATGGCGATATCTTCGCTCTCCCGGCAGGCGGGTGCCCTGCTGCGCGCATATCTCGCCAAACAGAAGTTCCGCATGGCTTTGCCAGCCATCACCGTCGCCCAGGTGAGCCGGATCGATCGCCAGCATGAATTCGCCGCCCCGCGGGGGGCCGCCGTCTTCGTTGTCTCTTGACGCTGCTTCAAAACTGAAACACTCACCGATCAGCGCGCCGGCCAACAACTCCACCATCATGGCGATCGAGGAACCCTTGTACCCGCCGAATGCCAGCAGGGCGCCCTTGAGCACCGCTTGCGGGTCCGTGGTGGGCTGACCTTGCGGGTCGACGCCCACGCCCTCAGGCAGCGTGCGGCCTTCGCTTGCAGCCAGCATGACCTCGCCGCGCGCCATCACGGCGGATGCCTGGTCGAAGACGACCGGCTGACCTCCGGACCGCGGCCACCCGAAGGCCAGCGGGTTGGTGCCGTACAGCGCCCGGGTCCCGCCCGCGGGCAGCACGGCCGGTTTGTAGGAGGTGCACGCCATGGCTACCAGGCCCTGGGCCGCCATCATTTCGATTTCATACCATAGAGCGGCAAAGTGGTGGGTGTTCACCAACGCCAAGGCCGCGATGCCGGCCTGTTTCGCGGCTCCTCCCAGTGACTGTGTGCCCAGTTCCAGCGCCAGTGGGGCGTAGCCGCGATCACCATCCACCCGCAGGACCGCGGCGCTCTGGGAATGCACTGTTGGCCGCGCATGTCCGTTCACCTTGCCGCTGCGCAACGCCGCCACGTATCCGGGAAGCCGCATCAGTCCGTGGGCGTGACAGCCGTCCCGCTCGGCGGCCGCAATGACGCGGGAAACGGCGCCGGCATTGATCTCATCACAGCCGTTGGCCATCAGGCAGGCGGCAGCCAGGGATTCGATTTCAGATAGGGACAGCAGGGTGGTGTTGGCAGTCATGGGGCGCCTCGCAGTGATGGGGATGGCCGCAGCCGGGGTGACGGCAGGTCGATCATGGCTGCGAAACCAGGTCTTCTCCCAGCGCTTCCCGGAGGGGGCCCAGCCATGGATCGAATGCTTTCCAGTATTCGAGCCCGCTGGTGAAAATGGGCTGCCTGACCTGCTCCGAACTGGCCGTCCTGATCGAGCGGCGGGTCTGGTGAAAGTCCACGCAAGCCTGTTCAAAAGGCAGTTGACAGAATTCAAGAATTCGATGCACCTGGCTTTCGAGGTCCGCCACGGTGTCTTCATATTGTACGCGCAGGATCTTGCCGGGCAGGACGCGGTCCCAGTGATCCATCAATCTCACGTAATCACGGTAATACTGGCCGATTTCCCGCAGCCCGTAGGTGAACTCCTGGCCGCTGGAAAACAATTGCTTGAAGCTGCTGAAACAGCACGCCATGGGCTCACGCCGCGCATCGATGATCCGAGCATTGGGCAGGATCAGGTGGATCAGGCCGATGTGCCTGAAATTGTTCGGCATCTTGTCGATGAAGCGCGGTGCGCTGCCGCGGTGGATCAGCGTGTCATCCAGGTAGGCCTGGCCCATGCTTTCCAGCTGCTCGGCGCTGAGTTCGCCGAGTACCGCCGGATAGCGGGGCTCCTCATCGACATTGCGGCGCCCGGCCAGGCGAAAGGCCAACGCCGGAATGTTGGGCAGTTCGAAGGTGCCGTCGACCTGGGAATGGGAGGCAAGAATCTGCTCGAGCAGCGTTGAACCTGCCCGCGGCAGGCCGACGATGAAGATCGGATCGTCGGCCGCGCAGCCCAAACCCTGCTTTGCGGCCAGCATGGCTGGGTTGCAGGCCCTGATCTGCATGTCGAAATGCTGCGTCATGCGCTCGCCATCGTATCTCAGTTCCTCTTTTTTGAGTGCGTTACCACGGGTGTAGTACTGCATGGCGGTGGCAAAATCTTCGTCGTCCTCAAAGTGTTTGCCAAGCGCGAAGCACAGGTGGATGCGATCCTCCCGCTCGGTGGATGGCGCGCCTTCGGCCTCGATCATCTGGCCGACCTCGGATTCGGTGAAGCGGTAGGTCTTCAGGTTGGCCAGGCTCCAGAAGGCATCACCAAAATCAGGCTTGGCCCGGTAGGCAAGCCGGTAGGCTTCGATGGCCGGGGCCGCGTCGCCGATGGTCTTCAGCGCATGGCCGCGCAATAATTGCAGCAGATGCTTGTCCTTAACCCGGTCTATGACCTCGTCGTAGATCTTCAAAGCGGTGTCGTAGTCACTCACGGCGACGCACTGGTTGGCGTAGCTGGTCCGGTATTCGTCATTGTCCGGTTCAGCCTCCAGCAGCAGCCGGGCCTGCCGCAGCGACTCGGCATATNNCGGTTGTCCGGCTCGAACTCCAGAGCACTCTCCAGAATGAACTCGGCATCATCGAGCACGCCCGCACGAACACCCATATCCGCCAGCAGGCGCATGGCTTCCACGTGCTTGGGATGCTCCCTGAGAAACGCACGGCACAGTTGCTCTGCCCGGTATTGTCGCCCTTCGGCCATCATGTTCCTGACCGACAACAGTTCGCGGGGCAGGGCATGCAAACGTTGGTACTGCAGGGCAGCATCCGCTGCAGCAGCCTCGTCCAGCGGCTGCAGCAATTCGGCCAATGCACGCCAGCTGGCCAGCAACGAGTTATTGCGAGAAACGGCGCGGCGAAACGCAACAAGCGCGGCGTCTTGCTGTTTCAAGGCCAGTCGGCAATGACCCTCTTCCTGGAATGCCCGGCCATAGTCCGGCCGCAGCGACTGCAGCCTAGCCAGCGTTTCCAGCGCTTCGGCGGGGCGGCCGGCATATCGCTGGATGACCGCCAGCAGGTACAGGGCTTCATCGCTTTCCGGCGCTACCGAAATGGCCTGCTGAATCAGTTTCTCGGCTTCCGGCAGCTGGTCTTTCTGCAGCAACTCCCGCGCCTGCGCCACCAAGGTCTGGGCTCGTGATGCCGGAGTGCTCTCTGCTGTGGGTGAATCTGCCATGTGGTGAGGAATGAACGGTGACTCGTGCTTCCGGACGACGCCTTTATGATAACCACAAGACGCCGGGCCTGGGCCATGGCCCTGGTCGCAGACCGGCCGGACAAAAACGAAGGCGGGCCAATGCCCGCCTTCGAATCTCGCCAGGATGCGGGTGCTCAGTAGTCGTAGCTGAACCGAATTCCCAGCGTCCGTGGCCGGTTGGTGGTCGTGCGCTCGAAAAAGTCCTGCCGGTTGATGTGCAGTTGCGCACGTTCATCGGTCAGGTTGGTTCCGAACAGCTCGGCCCGCCAGCCACTATCCAGGTTGATCAGGCCCACGGCCGCATCCAGGATGGTGTACGAATCCTGGGTCGTGTTGGGCTCTTCCGGCGTATCGACCAGCGAGTTGATGGACTCTCCGGCATACTTGATGGCGACCTGCCAGTATGCACCCAGCCCGCTGCCCATGGTCCAGTCATAGCGCGCCCGTGCGGTGATCTGCTCCTTCGGAGTCAGCGGCAGCGCCGTGCCCGCGTCGGCCACCACGATGTCGAACGCCGGGTCCACGAACACCAGCTCGGTGTCGTTGTAGGAACCCGCCGCGAACAGCGTCAGGTGGTCGGTCACGGCCCAAACGAGGTCAGCCTCGACACCGAAAATCTCGGCATCGCCGCCGTTGTCCACCACGGTCAGGATGGAGATGTTCTGCGAGTCAAACTGGCTGACCTGAATACTCTCCCAGTCCATGAAGTACACGGAGCCGTTGAACTGCACGGTTCCGCCGGCCAGCGTCGATTTCCAACCGAACTCGAGATTGTCCAGCGTATCCGACTCGAAGATGTACGGCAGACAGTAACCCGGGAAACCCGTCAACGGGTTCGAATTGATCGCGAGGTCTACCCCGCAATCGGTTCCATCGTCACGGATGTTGACACGGTTGGGGTCCCAGGTGGCCTTCGCGCCCGCGGCCCGGTTGAATCCAGGCGGGCGATAGCCCTCGGACCAGGTACCGTACAGCAACAGGTTATCCGTCGCCGCGTAGGACAGGGTGAATTTGAGAATCGTATCGTCGATCTCGATCGGGTTGAGGCCTTCAAAGGTCGTTCCGTAGCTCCGGCCGCCGGTAAAATCCGGTCGAACATCGTTGGTAGGATCGCTGTCATCAACGAACACCGGCCGGTTGCCGTAACGCCAGGCGCCGTAACCCAGGAAGGTGTATTCCAGGTCATAGTAGCGTGCGCCCAGTGCGGCGGTCAGGCGGTCGGTGATGTCCCAGCGGACTTCGCCGAATAGCGCAATTTGTTCTTCCGTGCGCAGGTTGTCGTTGCGGAACTGGGTGGCGGCATTGACCACGCCACGCGCATTGGCGGGTGAATTGTCGAAGGCCGGATTCGAATTGATGTCGATGGGGGCCCACCCGGCGTCGATGGGTGCCTGGTAATTGAAATCACCGATGTGCTTGATTTCGAAATCTTCGTAGAAGACGCCGGCCGTGAAATTCACCGGCGAATCGAAATCGCTGCTGAGGCGTATTTCATGCGTCCAGCGGGTCACCTCGTTTTGCATGCGCGAGCCGTTGGAAGGGTCGCCGCACTCGATGACGCCCGGGTCGCCGCCAATGGTGGGGTCCCAGGTGTACCTGGTTGATGCGTGGCCGAAGTATCCGGTGTAGTTGGTGAGATACTCACACTGGTAACCGGCAATGAACTTGCCGATATTCGTGTAACCCGTGTAGTCGATGTTGGCATCGATTTCGCGGTCCAGGAAGGCGCCGGTGTAGATGAAATCCAGCGCGCCCAGGCGTCCATCGATCGTCCAGGCGGTCTGGCTGATTTCATCTCTCAGGCTGTCCGTCTTGAAGCGTTCCACCTGCAGATCACCGACATCGGGGTCGTAATCGAAAACGCCTTCCGATTCCAGCTTCTGGCTGGTGTGCTGCAGCAACGCCTCCCAATCATCGTTGATGGCCCACTTCAGGCCCATCCGGATGCCGGCATAGTCAGCGGTGTTGATATCGTCTTTCACGGACGCGGAATTATTGGCCACGGTCTTCACCACCGGGATCGTGACACCCCCGGCCCCGACGACCGTACCGTCCGCGAACACGGTGCCTGCGGGGTAAAACACACTATCCCCCGGGAAGGTCGGGTTGATGCTCGGGTCGGCCTGGAAGGTGCCTTCGACATTGTCGATGTAACCACCCTGGTGGTCGTTGTATAAGGCGGCCCGGAAGGCCAGCTTGTCGCCAATGATCGGTATGTTGATCATCGCCTCGAGGGTGTGCGAGTCCGAGCCCTTGTGGGTCTGCGCATAGGTGCCCGAGAAGCGGGCCTGGAATTCATCCAGCACCGGCTTGTTGGTGATCAGACGCACGGTGCCCGCCATGGAGCTCGCGCCGTACAGCGTGCCCTGCGGGCCGGGCAGCACCTCGATGCGCTCCATGTCGGTGACGAAGATGTCCAGGTTTCGACCGCCGGCGGTGATCGGCTGCTCGTCCAGGTATAGCGCCACGTTGGGGGCGGAGCCCTGCGATTCAGCCACCGTGATGTTGATCGCATCAACGGCCGCGCCGCGAATGTAGATCTCGTTCTGTCCCGGACCGCGGCCGCCGAAATTGACGCTGGGTAGATACTTTACATAGTCGGAGAAGCTCTGAATGTTCTCGTCTTCCAGTTGCTCTGCGCCCATCGCCTGCACGGCAATCGGGATGTCCTGCATGCTCTCCGCCCGCTTGGTGGCGGTGACCACCAACTCCTCGATGACCTCCTGAGCCATCCCAGGCGTGGCCACTGCTCCGGCATACAAGGCACAACTTATCGCTCTCTTAAGATTGCATGTTGCCATTTATTTCGCCCTCTCCTATGTATGTTTTGAGCCCCAGCGTGTATCGGGAAATCGTACGCTGCACCGAAAAATCGAGTCGGAAATGGTTGGGTTTTCTGACGATGCAGTTTTACGCTTTCTTAATTAGCTTGTAATCATGTCCTTATTCATGCCGACATTACAAATTAAATTAATCTTTTAATTTATAAGATAAATAAATATATACCCTAATTCATAAAGAAAACCGTGGTCAAGCAGGGCTCAACCATGCTATAGAACGCGGGGACATCCAACCGGGCCAGCGGGCTTCAAATCAGGGTGTACAAGGGTAAGCGGCTCATGGTTCTGCGATGCGACGTGGAACCGCGCAAGCTACAGTTGCCACGTGGATGGGCCGCAGATGTGATGGTTTTGCCACGCATCCCGCCGGAGGATAGCGCTATGGGTGCAAATGAGAGACGCAAGGGGCGCAAGGGCGGCGGGCGGCGCGCCCGGATCGAGGCGAGGTCGAGCAGCGCTGCGGCCGCAACGCCGGGCGTCGACCGCAAAGTGCCCTGCTTCGAGTTATTGCCCGAGGAGACGCTTGAACTGATCGAGCACAATGCCGACTTGCTGCTCGAGGAGATCGGCGTCGAGTTTCGCGAAGTGCCGGAAGCGCTCGAACTGTTCGCCGCCGCCGGGGCCGATGTCGATGGTGAGCGCGTCAGGTTTGCCGCCGGACTGTGCCGAAGCCTGGTGACCGCCACGGCACCGGCCGAATTCATCCAGCACGCGCGCAATCCGGAACGATCCGTCACCATTGGCGGCGATCGCACCGTTTTTGCGCCGGCCTACGGATCGCCGTTCGTGCGTGACCTGGCCAGCGGGCGACGCTACGCCACCCTCGAAGATTTCAGGAACTTCGTCAAACTGGCCTATCTGCTGCCGAGTCTGCACCATTCCGGCGGCACGATCTGTGAGCCAGTCGACATTCCGGTGGAAGAGCGACACCTCGACATGCTCCACGCGCATGTCAGGTTCAGCGACAAACCCTTGATGGGTTCGGTCACGGCGCCTTCCCGGGCCGCCGACAGCGTGGCGATGATGAAGCATGTTTTCGGCCCCGAATTCGTCGACTCGAACACGGTGCTCACCAGCTTGATCAACGTCAACTCACCGCTGGTATTCGACCGCACCATGATGGGCGCGGCCCGCGTCTACGCCGAGAACAATCAGGCCACCATCATTTCGCCATTCGTGCTGGCCGGGGCCATGTCGCCGGTAACGGTCATGGGCACGCTGACCCAGATCCTGGCGGAGGCGCTGGCCGGCATGGCCTACGTGCAACTGGTCAGGCCGGGCGCGCCCGTGATTTTCGGCATGTTTGCGAGCGCCGTGTCGATGCAGTCGGGCGCCCCGACCTTCGGCACGCCCGAACCCAGCCTGATGCTCCTGGCCGGCGGGCAGCTGGCCCGGCGCCTGGGCGTTCCATTCCGCAGCGGCGGCTGTTTGTGCAGTTCGAAAATCCCGGATGCACAGGCGGCTTACGAGTCTGCCAATACGCTGCAGATGTCCGCCTTGTCCGGGGTGAATTTCATGCTGCATGCCGCGGGTTGGCTGGAGGGTGGTTTGTGCATGGGCTATGAAAAATTCATCATGGATGCGGATCAGCTGGGTATGCTGAGCGTGCTGCTGGGTGGTGTCGACACCAGCGCGAACGGGCAGGCGCTGGATGCGTTCCGCGAGGTCGGACCGGGCGCCCATTTCCTGGGGTCTGCGCATACGCTGGCCAACTTCGAGCGGGCCTTTTACCGAAGCGCGCTGGCGGACAACAACAGCTTCGAGCAGTGGCAGGCTGACGGCGAGAAAGATTGCGCCATGCGTGCGGCCGAGCGTTGCGAGGCGCTGCTGGAAAGTTATGAGCCACCGCCGCTGGACGCGGCCGTCGACGAGGCGGTGTCTGACTTTATCGCACGCCGCAAGTCCGAAATCCAGGCAGCCGGCGCTTAGTCCAGAAGCCAGAAGATTACCAGAGGTATATGAAAAACAGAGCAAAAGTCGTCATCATCGGCGGCGGGGTCGTGGGCGTCAGTTCGCTCTATCATCTGGCCCGCAAGGGCTGGGGCGAACATTGTGTACTGCTGGAAAAAGCCGAATTGACCAGCGGTTCGACCTGGCATGCGGCGGGTCTGTTACCGCTGTTCAACATGAGCTACAGCGTGGGACAGATCCACAAGTATTCAGTCGAACTCTACCAGCAGCTGGAACAGGAGACCGGCCAGGATGTCGGCTTCCGCCAGGTCGGCAACCTGCGCCTGGCAATGAATGACGACCGAATGGATGAGTATCACCAGTATGCTGCAACGGCACGAACCATTGGTGTCGAAGTCCACTTTCTGACCCCGGACGAAGTCGGCCAGCTCTGGCCGATGTGCCGCACGGATGACCTCGTGGGCGCCATTTTTCATCCTCAGGACGGTTACATACAGCCCGCCGATCTGACCCAGGCGCTGGCTCGTGGCGCGCGTGATCACGGTGCGCAAATCCATCGGCATACCCGTGTGCTCGCGATCGAGCAGGCGACTTCCGGCGCCTGGCTGGTGCATACCGACAAGGGCGATATCACCTGTGACCACGTCATTTCCGCCACCGGAAATTATGCGCGCCAAACCGGCGCCATGGTTGGGCTGGACCTGCCCGTGATTCCGGTGGAGCACCAGTTCCTGGTCATGGAGCCGCATCCGGAGTTGGTGGCCCGACGCGAGCGCGGCGAGCCGGAAATGCCGGTGTTGCGTGAATCAGACGGTTCCTGGTATCTGCGGGAGGAAAATGGCGGTTTCATTCTGGGCCCGTATGAAAAGGGCGCCCCGGTCTGCTACGTGGACGGCCCGGACCCCGAGGCTGAATATGAACTCTTCCAGGAAGACATCGAGCGACTGGAACCACACATCGAGGCCGCGATGGCCCGCGTACCGGCATTCGGCGAAGTGGGGCTGAAGCAGGTCTACAACGGTGCCATTGCCTACACCCCTGATGGCGGGCCCATCGTTGGTCCGGCCTGGAACATCGACAACTTCTGGCTCAACGAAGGCCACAGCTTCGGCATCACCGCGGCGGGCGGCGCGGGCTGGCAGCTGGCGGAGTGGATCGTGGAAGGCGAGCCCACCATCGACATGCTGGGCGTTGATCCCCGCAGGTTTGGCGATTACGCGACCAAGGGCTACCTGATTGAGAAGAACGAAGAGGCCTACGCCAACGTGTTCACCATTCACTACCCCGACGAGGAGCGGCCGGCGGGCCGGCCTTTGCGCACGGCCCCGTGCTACGAGCGCCTGCAGCAGATGGGCGCCGTTTTTGGCCAGAAATTCGGCTGGGAGCGGGCCAATTTCTTTGCCGTCGACGGCATGCCGCAGGAGGATGACTGGTCGTTCCGTCGCTCACGCTGGTTCGAGGCCGTGCGCAAGGAAGTGGCCAACACCACGCGCAACGTGGGCCTGCTGGACATGACCGCTTTTGCCAAGTGCCGCATCGCCGGGCCTGGCGCCGAGGCGTTCCTGAATCGTTTCGTCGCCAACACGCTGCCGAGCCGGCAGGGCAGAATCGCCTTGTGCCACGCGCTCAACCAGAACGGCGGCATCCATTCCGAATTCACCATTCAGCGAGAAGCCGAGGATGCCTTCTACCTGGTCTCGGCCGGAGCGCTTCAGCGCCTCGACCATGATTACATACGCCGCTACATGCCGCGCGACGGGTCGGTGCGGTTCACCCCGCTGACCGCGGCAATCGGGGTGCTGGTGCTGGCCGGTCCCCGTGCCAGGGCACTGTTGCAGCGCATCACGGCCGCCGACCTTTCGAACGAGGCCTTTCCGTGGCTCAGCGCCCGGAACATCGTGGTCGGCATGGCGCCGGTCAACGCGATGCGGGTCAACTACGTCGGCGAGCTGGGCTGGGAGCTGCATCATCCCATCGAATACCAGAATCACATTTTCGATACCCTGTTCGCCCACGGCTCGGATCTCGGGTTGAAACCCTTCGGGATCCGGGCCATGGATTCCATGCGGCTGGAAAAATCGTATCGCATGGTCGGGACGGAGATGTCCATCGAATACTCGGCCTACGAGTCGGCCATGGACCGCTTCATCAAGCCCGACAAGGGTGATTTCATCGGCCGGCAGGCGCTCCTCGAGCGACAGGAAAACGGGCTGAATTCCCGGCTGGTCACGCTGGAAGTGCGGGGTGTCGAGGACGCGGACGCCCTCGGCAACAATGCCCTGTACAAGGACGATGAAGTGGTGGGCCGGGCGACGGGCGGGGGCTTCGGTTTTCGCGTCGACAAGTCGCTGGCCCTGGGCATGGTGTCGACCGACCTGGCGGTGCATGGCAATGAGGTGGAAATCGAAATCCTCGGAAGACGGTGTGCGGCCACCATCATTCCGGACAGCCCCTTCGATCCGCGCAATAAGCGGCTGCGGGATGTCGATGGTGCGAACGACTGATCGCCACGCCGGGCGGTCACCGGCTCCGCCGGTGCGTCTGGCAACTTCGATAATGGCGCCCATCGATACCCTCTGAGCGGGGACCGTCGAGACGATAGGGCCGGGAGAGAGGCTTGGAGAAATATTCGGCACTCAAACTGATTCGCCACGCGCTCGGCAGCAACCGCAAGTGGCCGCGCGCCTGGCGCAAGGCAGAACCGGCCGCCCGCTACGATGCGGTTGTCGTCGGCGGCGGCGGCCATGGCCTTGCCACGGCTTACTATCTCGCCAGCCGCCACGGCATGCGCAACATCGCGGTGCTTGAAAAAGGCTGGATCGGAAGCGGCAATACCGGTCGCAACACCACCATCGTCCGCTCCAACTACCTGTGGACGGAAGCCTCCCTGCTGTATGAGAAATCGCTGCAACTCTGGGAGGGGTTGAGCCGGGAACTCAATTACAACGTGATGTTCAGCCAGCGGGGTGTCTACAACCTGGGTCACACGCTGCAGGAGATGCGGGACATCGAGCGCAGGGTGGCCGCCAATCGCTTGAATGGAATCGACGCAGAAGTCGTGGCCGCGGAGCAGATCAAGGCCGCGATTCCCATCATCAACACCAGCCGGCACGCGCGCTACCCCATTTTGGGCGCCTCGCTGCAGCGCCGTGCCGGCGTTGCACGCCACGACGCGGTCGCCTGGGCATTCGCGCGCGCGGCCGACGCCCTCGGGGTCGACATTATCGAGCAGTGCGAGGTTCGGGGGATCGATTGCCAGGGAGGCCGCGTGGTCGGGCTGCAAACCAGCCGGGGACCCATCGCAACCGGGCGGGTTGGCCTGGTTGCGGCCGGACACGCCAGTGTCGTGGCGGCGATGGCCGGCCTGCGGCTGCCGCTGGAAAGCCATCCGCTGCAGGCGTTCGTGTCCGAGCCGCTGCGTCCGCTGCTTGATACCGTGGTCATGTCCAATGCCGTGCACGGCTATGTCAGTCAGTCGGACAAGGGCGAGCTGGTCATCGGTGCCGGCATTGACGCCTACAACGGATATGGACAGCGAGGCAGTTTTCACACCATCGAACACGCCATGCAGGCTATGGTCGAGCTGTTTCCCTGTTTCAGCCGGGTGCGCATGTTGCGCCTCTGGGGCGGGATTGTCGACGTGTCGCCCGACGCCTGCCCCATCATCGGCACGACACCGGTGCGGGGGCTCTACCTGAATTGCGGCTGGGGCACCGGCGGGTTCAAGGCCACGCCCGGATCGGGCTGGGTGCTGGCCCATACCATGGCCCACGATGCGCCACATGAGCTCAACGCGCCGTTCGGGCTGGACCGCTTCTCCACGGGCGCGCTGATCGACGAGCACGGCGCTGCTGCGGTCGCGCATTGAGGACCTGCGCATGCTGCTGATCGAATGCCCCTGGTGCGGCCCCAGAGACGAGAGCGAGTTCGCTTATGGTGGCGAGGCGGACATCTCGCGACCAATCGATCCGGATGCCCTCAGCGATGCCGAGTGGGCCGACTACCTGTTCATGCGCAGCAACCGCAAGGGCGAAAACCGCGAAATCTGGAACCACCAGCATGGCTGTCGCCGCTGGTTCGTTGTGGAGCGTGACACCGTGAGCTATGCGATTCGAGCAACCTTCCCCATGGACGGCGAGGGGCGCTCGCCGTGAGCCAGGCTTTCCGGTTACCGGTTGGCGGGCGAATTCGGCGCGACGAGCCGCTCGAGTTCACGTTTAACGGCCGCACGCTGTCCGGATTCGCCGGCGACACGCTGGCCTCGGCATTGCTCGCCAACGGCTGTCGCGTGGTGGGCCGCAGTTTCAAGTACCACCGACCGCGCGGAATCATGGCAGCCGGAGCGGAGGAGCCCAATGCGATCGTGCAGGTGGGGCGCGGGCAACATGCCGAGCCGAACCTGAAGGCCACGCAGGTGGAATTGCAGGCCGGCCTGGAGGCACGCAGCGTGCGCGGGTGGCCGAGCGTGAATTTTGATCTGGGCCGCATCAACGACCGGCTCGGCGGTGTGCTGGCGGCGGGCTTCTACTACAAGACTTTCATGTCCTCGGCCGGGTCCTGGCACCGCAGCGAACGGTTCATCCGTCGTGCGGCCGGGCTCGGGTGGGCGCCCACGGGCAGCGATCCCGACCGCTACGAGTCGCGTAACGCACATTGTGACGTGCTGGTGGTGGGCGCCGGGCCGGCGGGCCTGAGCGCCGCCCGATCAGCAGCCCTCGCGGGTGCCCGCGTTCTGCTGGTGGACGACCAGCCCGAGCTCGGTGGGGCATTGCTGGCTTGCAGAGACACCATTGACCGGATGCCCGCCAAGGACTGGCTGGCTGCCCAGGCGGCGTTTTTAGAGGCGCAGCCCCGCGTTCGGGTATTGCGCCGCTGTACCGCGTTCGGTTACCACGACCACAACTTCCTCAGCCTGGTGCAGCATGACCTCACCGATCATGCCGTCGTGCAGCGACTGTGGCGGGTGCGGGCAAAGCAGGTCGTGCTGGCGCAGGGGGCCTTCGAGCGCTCCCTCGTGTTTCCCAACAATGACCTCCCGGGCGTCATGCTGGCCTCGGCGGTTTCGACCTACATCCGGCGTTACGCGGTGCGCCCGGGATGCCAACTGGTCGTTTTCACCAACAACGACTCCGGATACCAGGCGGCCATCGATTGGCTGGAAGCCGGGGGGCAGGTCGAGGCCATCGTTGACTGCCGGGACGACGTGCGCGGCGACCTGCCCCGGACGGCCCAGTCGATGGGCGCGCGCATCCTCACCGGAACGGTGGTTGCCGGCGCCCGCGGTCGTTCCGGCCTCCGCAGCGTGGAGGTGGCGCCGGCCGCCGGGTCCGGAGTCGCTCGCCAGAAGCTGCAATGTGACGTGCTGGCCATGTCGGGTGGATGGAACCCGGCCGTGCACCTGCATTCCCAGTCCGGCGGGCGCAACCAATGGCAGCCCGAGCCGGCCTGCTTTACCCCGGGTAACCCGGTCCAGGCCGCGGTCAGTGCCGGCGCCTGCAATGGCGTGTTCGGGTTGCGGGAGTGCCTTGCGCAAGGCCACCAGGCAGGCCAGGAGGCCGCGCGCAGGTGGGGCTTCGAGCCCGCCTTCGATGAGGCGAGCGAGGCGCCGGCCATGCAGTCCGGGGCGCTGATGCCACTGTGGCGCGTGCCGGAGATGAGGGGACGATTGGCCGCCTCGAAGCAATTCATCGATTACCAGAACGATACGACGCTGTCTGACCTGCGACTGGCACTGCGCGAAGGCTTCGAACACATCGAGCACATCAAGCGCTACACCGCCCTGGGCTTTGGCACGGACCAGGGCAAAATGGGCAATATCAACGGCATGGCCCTCGTGGCCGAAGGCCTGGGCAAGACGATCCCGGAAGTCGGCACCACCACCTTCAGGCCGCCCTTTACGCCGGTGCGTTTCGGGGCCTGCGCCGGCGGCGATGTCGGGGACCTGTACGAACCGGTGCGCAAGACGCCCCTGCACGAATGGCAGGTCGAAAATGGTGCGCCCTTCGAGGTCGTGGGGCAATGGCTAAGGGCGCATTATTACCCCCACGAGGGGGAGGACCTGGAAACGGCCGTGTGCCGCGAGTGCCTCGCCACGCGCGCCTCCGTGGGCATCATGGACGCCTCCACCCTGGGAAAAATCGACGTATCGGGCCCGGATGCGGAAACGTTTCTCGAGCGCCTGTACACGCACGACATCGCCCGCATGTCGGTGGGACGGTGTGCCTATGGAGTGATGCTCGGCGAGGATGGCATGGTCATGGACGACGGCGTCATGGCGCGCCTGGGCCCGGAACGTTTTTATGTGACCACCACGACCGGCGGTGCGGCCAATGTCCTGAGCTGGATGGAACTCTGGCTGCAGACCGAGTGGCCGGACCTGCAGGTGCGCCTGACTTCGCTGACGGAAACCTGGTCGACCATCGCCCTGGCGGGCCCGAACAGCCGCCAAGTACTGCGTGCAATGGGCTGTGACGTCGACCTCGAACCCGAGGCGTTCCCCTTCATGACGACCCGGACGGCGCGGCTCGAAAACGAGCCGGTGCGTTTGTTCCGCATCAGCTTCAGCGGGGAACTGGCCTACGAGATCAACGTACGGTCGGACCGGGCCGATTTCATGTGGCGCCGGGCCATGGCGGCCGGCGCGGCGTTCGGCATCACGCCCTACGGGACCGAGACCATGCATGTCCTGCGGGCCGAGAAAGGCTTCATCATCGTGGGTCAGGACACCGACGGTTCCGTCACGCCGGTAGACCTGGGGATGAACTGGATGATGTCGAAGTCCAAGGACTATATCGGCCGCCGATCTCTCGCCCGCCCGGACTGCGTGCGGCCGGGCCGCAAGCAGTGGGTGGGTTTCCGATCGCTGGACGACCGGACCGTGGTGCGTGAAGGCAGCCAGCTCGTCCAGGGCGACACCCTGGAACCGCCCGTGCCGCTGCTGGGCCACGTGAGTTCCAGCTATTTCAGCGCGTGCCTGGGCTACCCCATCGCCCTGGGGCTGCTGAACGACGGCAAACGGCGCCACGGAGAGGAACTGCTGGCCGTGGACGCCGGTGGCGGTCGCACGCGGGTACGGGTGGTTGCACCGGTATTCTACGACCCCGAGGGAGAGCGCCAGCATGCCTGAGCGGCCCCGCGACACGCACGCGCTGGATGCGTTCATGAAGGGTTTCTCCGCGACCGGCGGCGGCAGCGCCGAGGCCCGCGTACTCGTGCACCAGGGCTTTTCGGTGCACAACCTGCGCCTGAGGGGTCAGGACCACGCGCAAGCCTTCGCCCGCTGCGGTCTGCCGGCGCCCCCGGCGAACAACGAATGGGCAGGGGATGACGAGACGCTTTACTGGCTCGGCCCGGATGAGTGGTTGCTCGTCTGCCCGGAGGGCATGGCCACCCCGGATTTCATCGCTTCCGGCGCGCCGCCCGAGCCCATGACGGTCAATGACCTGACCGGGGGTTGGGTAATGCTGACGCTGAGCGGCCCCGGCGCCCGCCCGCTGCTGGAACGCGGCTGCACGATCGACCTGAATCCCGCCGTCATGGGCGAGGGCCATTGTGCACAGACCCTGCTGGCCAAGTCGCCGGTGCTGTTGGCCACGCATGCCGACCCCGAGCGGGTGACGCTGCTCGTGCGGCGGAGCTTCGCCGAGTATGTCGCGCTCTGGCTGGCGCATACCGGTGAACCCTGCCACATTGCTTTCGCTTTCCAGGCGCGTCATGCGGCCGGTTCCTGATAACGGCATGACCCTCGCGGTCCGGCCGGGCATTTCCGGCTGAGGCATGGCGCTCGGGCTGCTGAAATCGGCTTTTCCCCGTGCCGGGGCCGCACACCTTCCCGATCGGCCGTCGCTCAAGCCGAGTTACGACGTGGTGATCATTGGTGCCGGCGCACATGGCATGGCGATTGCCTATCACCTGGCGCGCTATCATGGCATTCGCCGCGTCGCCGTGTTGGACAGGGGCTATCTGGGCGGTGGCAACACGGCGCGCAACACGGCCGTGATTCGGTCCAATTACCTCACCGAGGAAAGCGTCCGGTTTTACCGCGAGTCCGTCCGGCTGTTCCGGGAACTCAGCAATGAACTTGATTACAACATCCTGTTCGAAAACCGCGGGCAGTTGACGCTGGCGCATTCGGACAGCGACCTGCGCAATTTCCGCTGGCGTGCGGAAGTCAACAAGGAACTCGGCGTGCGCTCGGAACTGGTCGACCTTGCCGAGGTGCAGCGGCGGGTGCCCCTGCTGGACTGCGACCCTGCAGCCCATTACCCCGTGCTGGGCGGCCTTTGGCATGCTGACGGCGCCACCGCGCGGCATGACGCGGTGGTCTGGGGTTATGCCCGGGCAGCCTGCAGGCTGGGCGTGGAACTCCACCCATTGACCGAGGTGACGGGCCTGGAGGTGAGCGGTGGCGCGATCCGGGCTGTGGAAACCGCCCGCGGCACGATCGCCTGCGACGCCGTGGTGCAGGCCGTGGCGGGCATGAGTTCCGAGGTCGCGCGGCTGGCCGATATCGACCTGCCCATCCATACCTACCCCCTGCAGGCGCTGGTGACGCAGCCTTACAAGCCCGTGCTCACGCCCTTGGTGAGTTCGCCGCGGTGGCACGTGTACATCCAGCAAACCTCGCGCGGGGAATTCGTGATCGGCGGCGGTTGCGACCCCTATCCGCTCTACCAGACCCGGTCCACGCTCGACTTGAAAGAAGCGCTGTGCCGCGGGATCACGCAGCTGTTCCCGTTTCTCGCCGAGGCAAACATCCTGCGCCAGTGGGGCGGCATCACGGACATGACGCCCGATTACAGCCCGGTCATGGGCCACAGCCCGGTGGACAACTATTTTCTCGACGCGGGCTGGGGCACCTGGGGTTTCAAGGCGACCCCCATCTGCGGTGTCACCATGGCGGAGCTGGTGGCCAGCGGCCAGGTCCCTGAATTGATCCGACCCTTCGCCCTCGAGCGGTTCTACACGTTCGACCAGGTCAACGAGGCCGGCGCGACGGCGGCGAGCCACTGAAATGAAGCAGATTCGCTGTCCGCTCAATGGCCTGCGCAACATCGACGAGTTCGTTTACGGCGGCGAATACCACCCTGTCACAGAGACCGCCGACACCGATTCCCGCCAGTGGGCCCGACAGGTGTTTTTCCACCGCAACCCGGCCGGCCTGGTGATTGAATGGTGGTGCCATGCGCCCTCCTCCTACTGGTTCCTGGCCGAACGCGACACCCGCAGCAATGAAATGTTGCGGACCTTCACGCTGGAAGCGTTTCTGGCCATGAAGGACGCAGCCCAGTGAAGCGCGGGCGGCGCATCAGCGGCCAGGCCGGTGCCTGGGTCAGGCCAGAGCGCGGCCTGACGTTTCGTTTCGAAGGCCGGGATATCCCGGCCCTGGAGGGTGACACCATCGCCAGCGCATTGGCTGCCAATGGGCAGTACCTGCTCAGCCGGTCGTTCAAGTACCACCGTCCACGCGGGCCCCTGTCCCTGGCGGGGCACGAGGCAAACTGCCTGGTTCAGCTGCCCGGGGCGGCCAACGTGTGTGCCGACCAACGGGCTGTGGAGTCCGGCATGCGCGTGAGGGCCCAAAATACCCTCGGCACGCTTCGCTGGGATCTCGGCGCCGTGCTGCAATGGTTCTCGCGGTGGCTGCCGGTCGGTTTCTACTACCGGGCGTTCTACTGGCCACGCGGCGCCTGGGACAAATGGTTCCCCTGGTTCCGGCGGGCCGCAGGGCTGGGCAAGATCGATCCGCATGCGCCACCTCGGGAACGGGTGCAGCAACACCTGTTCTGCGATGTGCTGGTCATCGGGGCCGGCGTTGCCGGCCTGCACGCGGCGCGGCTGGCGGCCGATGAGGGACGCGAGGTGATCCTGGTCGACCGCAACTCGAAGCTGGGTGGCGCCATGACGTATCGCCGGCCGGGTGACGGCGGGGTCGCGGATGAAGGTTTTGCGAGATTGCTCGCCACCGTGCGTGAGCATGCCCGCATACGGTGCCTGACCGACGCGACCGCAAATGGCTGGTTCGAGGACCACTGGGTCCCCGTGATCCAGGGTGAAAGCCTGTTCCGGGTGCGGGCAAAAGCGGTGTGCGTTTGCACCGGCGTGATCGAACAGCCGGCCATTTTCCGCAACAACGACCTGCCGGGCATCCTGCTCGGCAGCGGCGCCCAGCGGCTGATCCGGCGCTACGCCGTGCGCCCGGGGCGCAGCGCCGTGGTCCTGGCCGGCAATGATGCCGCTTATGAGGTTGCGCTCGACCTGATCGACGCCGGGGTTGCCCTGCGCTGCCTGGTCGAAATGCGGCCCGAGATGCCGGCGCACGCCGCGGCCCGGGCTCTGATCGAGGCTGGCGTTCAGGTCGAGTGCGGCGCCACGGTGTACGAGGCGCGCGCTGCGCGCCGCGGGGGGCACCTGCGGGCTGTCGACATTCGCGCCATCGACGCGCCGGGCGTGGCGGGCGGGCGCCGCGGAATCTGCCGCTGTGACCTGCTGGTCGTTTCCGTGGGGTACATGCCCGCCTATCAGCTGCCCTGCCAGGCGGGCGGGCGCCTCAGCTACCTTGACCACCGGGCCGTATTCCGGATCGAGCAATTGCCGGCCGGGATGCACGTGGCTGGCGCCATCAACGGTTGCATGACCCCCGCACAGGCAATGACGGACGCCGCCCGGGCCATCGGCGAGATCCTGGGAGCGCAAGCCGCGCCTGCCCCGGAATCACCCGGTCGCTGGTGCGGCCCATCGGGAGAGAGCGTCAACTACCCGCTGCCGATTTTTCCCCACCCGCGGGGCCGCGAGTTTGTCGACTTTGACGAGGATCTGCAGATCGCAGACATCGTGCGGTCGGTCCGCGAGGGCTATCGCGACATCCAGCTGGCCAAGCGTTTTTCGGCCTGTGGCATGGGACCGTCGCAGGGCCGCCATTCGGCCCTGGCCATGGCCCGGATCGTTGCCAGCGAGACGGGGCAGACGGTCGCCGCCACCGGTGTGACTACCGCGCGCCCCCCGGTCGGACCGGAAACGATCGGTCATTACGCGGGGCCAGCACTGTTTCCCCGCCGCCGTGCCCCGATGCACGATTGGCACCGGGCCGCCGGCGCGCAGTGGATGGTGGCGGACAGCTGGCGGCGGCCGGCATTCTACGGTGCGCCCGAGCGGTCGCAGCACCACATTGCCGAGGAGGTGCGGGCGGTGCGCCAGCGGGCCGGGATCATCGACGTGTCCACGCTCGGGGGAATAGACGTGGTGGGACCGGATGCCGGTGAATTCCTGGACCGCATCTATACCGGGCGCCTGTCGGCGCTGGCCGTGAATCGCTCGCGCTATGCCCTGATGACCAATGATGCCGGTGCGGTGATCGATGACGGCGTGGCATGCCGGCTCGCGGCGGACCAATTTTATGTCACCACCACCACCAGCGCAGCCGAGCGGGTTTATCGAATCCTGCTCTGGTGGCAGGCCCAGTGGCGACTGCAGGTCGACATCCTCAATGCAGGCCCGGCGTGGGCAGCGTTCAACGTGGCGGGGCCCGCGGCGCGCGAAATCCTGCAGGGCGCCGGTTTCGGTGACGAAATCGGGTCCGAGGCACTGCCATTCCTCGCCGCCCGGGAAGTGAGCTTCGCTGGTTGTCGGGCGCGTTTGATCCGGACCGGCTTCGTGGGCGAACTCGGTTTCGAGATCCACCTGCCATTTCACGCGGCCCAATCCGCCTGGGAACGCCTGGTGGAGGTTGGCAAGCCCCTGGGGCTGCAGCCATTCGGCGTGGAGGCGCAACGCATCCTGCGCCTGGAGAAGGGTCACGTCATCGTCGGCCAGGACACCGACGCCATGTCCAGCCCCATGGAAATCGGGATGGACTGGGCGATCGGCTGGAAGAAACCCTATTTCGTCGGCAAGCGTTCCTTGCAGATTCTGGCCGGAAAAGGCCTGAGCCGCTGCCTGGCGGGTTTCAGGATGCCCCTTCCGCGGCGCGATCCACCAAGGGAAAGCCATCTCGTCATTCATGCGGGCCGCGTCGTCGGCCGCGTCACCTCGAGCGGTCACTCGCCCACGCTCGAGGCGATGATCGGCCTGGCCCAGGTTCCGCCCGATCTTGGCCAACCGGGCCGGAACATCGACATTCGCTGCGCAGGCGGCCGGGTGCGGCAGGCCCAGATCGTCCCGCTGCCGTTCTATGACCCGGATAACGAGCGTCAGCGATGCTAGGCCGGGCCGGTACCGCCGGGCCGATGCCCCTGCGCAGCGCGCTGCATAACTGGCACCTGGCCAATGGCGCCGTGTTCCGCCCGGTCGCCGGGCGTGAGCTGGTCGCACATTATGGTTCGAGCGAACAGGAGCAGGATGCTCGGAAGCGTCTCGGCATGGTCGATATGAGCCTGTGGCCGCGCCGGGGATACCGCGGGCCGGAGGTTGCCAGGTGGCTTGCGCCCAGCCTGCCGCTGCCCGACGCGGTCAACCAGGTGCAGCGGACCCAGTCCGGCGAACTCGTCCTGCGGCCCGCAGATACCGAATACTGGTGGCTGGGCAGCCTGGCCGGCCCCGGCCCCGGCGAAATGTCCGGCCTGGCACCCGGCCGGCTCCCGACCGGCGTTCACGATCTGGCCTGTGAGCACAGCCACGCACTGTTCGCCGTGGGCGGGACGCAGGCGCCGCCCTGCCTGTCCCGGCTGTGCGCTCTCGATGTGCGGCCCGACCGGTTTGGCCCGGAATCGATGGCGCAGACCCTCGTCGCTGGCGTCTCGGCCCTCCTGTTGCGCCAGGGCACACCGGGCTTGCCGGTATACCTCGTTTTTTGCGAATCCAGCCTGGCCCGTTACCTGTGGGAGTCGCTATTGCATGCGGGCCGGGAATTCGGCGCGGCTGCGGCGGGATACACAGCATTGCATGGGGTGCTCACGCAGCCAACCGACGCAGCATTCGATGGGCCACCGCCTTGAGGCGGAAATGGCTGCGGGCGACGCTGTTGTTGGCAGAAGCCTGTGATGTTGCGCTAAGCTGGCGACCCACTGATGGTTCCGTCCTGCCCGGTCGGGGTGCGAATGGCACGTCGCGCCCGCCGCCTGAATGCTTCGGAGAACGCGTTGAGAAAGCTTACCCGCCATGCGCAGGCACCCGAAAAACTGCCCACCAGGCAGGGCCTGGGTCTCGACGTGCATCCCATGGTGTTCGTGCTGAGCGTTGGGCTGATCGTGCCGCTGGTCGTCCTCAGCCTGTGGGCGCCGGAAAGCGCGCAGGCCACGATGCTGTCCTTCCGGGGCTGGGTGCTGTCCCGCTTCCATGGCCTTTTCATGGTGTCCGTCAACCTGTTCGTGCTGCTCTGCCTGATGCTGGTCTTGTTGCCGATCGGGCGGATACGGCTGGGCGGAGAAGCTTGCGCACCCGAATTCTCCCGGCTCTCATGGTTCGCCATGCTGTTTGCCGCCGGCATGGGGATCGGCTTGATGTTTTTCAGCGTCGCCGAGCCCCTGGCGCACTACACCGATTGGTTCGGTACGCCCTTTAACGCGGAACCCCGGACGCCCGCGGCCGCCGACCTGGCCATGTCGGCAACCTTGTTCCACTGGGGCATGCATGCCTGGGCGATTTACGCGGTCATGGGGCTGGCATTGGCCTTTGCCTCGTTTAACCGGGGCCTGCCCTTCCTGGTCCGCTCGACTCTGCACCCTGTTCTGGGGCGCTTCACCTGGCGCTGGCCGGGTGACCTCGTGGACGTGCTTGGGGTCCTGGCGACCGTGTTCGGCATCGCCACCTCGTTGGCCTTTGGTGCTCAGCAGGCCGCGGGCGGGATAGGTTTTCTCAGCGGAATTGGCCACGGGTTCAGCATCCAGATGGGGGTCATCGCGATCATCGGCGCGGTTGCCGCAACCTCGGTCGTTCTGGGCGTCCGCCGGGGCATTCGGGTGCTCAGCAACTTCAACATGGGGCTGGCGGCCATCCTGGCGCTGTTCGTGTTGCTTGCCGGCCCAACGGCATACCTAGCGGGCGAGTTCCTCGATTCGCTGGGGCTTTATTTCCGCGACATCTTTCGGCTCAGCAACTGGATCGGCCGCGAGGATCGGTCCTGGTACGAGGGCTGGACCGTATTCTACTGGGCCTGGTGGATCTCCTGGTCCCCGTTCGTGGGCATGTTCATCGCCCGGATTTCCCGCGGCCGGACGGTCCGTGAATTCGTGGTGGCAGTGCTGCTGGTGCCTACCCTGGTCTCCATCATCTGGATGTCGGTTTTCGGCGGCACGGCCCTGCTCCAGGCCCAGAACGGCATCGGGCCCTTGTCGGCCGGCCTGGGAGAGGTGGAACTGGCCATGTTTCAGATGCTGCAGCAGATGCCCTGGGGCGGGATCACTTCAATCTGCGCGGTGGTGCTGGTGATCACGTTTTTCATCACCTCGGCCGATTCCGGTTCGCTGGTGCTGTCTTCGATCAGCGCCGGTGGGCAGTTGAGAACGCCGGTGCCCCAGCGCCTGCTGTGGGTCACCTTGTCGGTGCTCATCGCCGTGGTCATGCTGTCGCTCGGCGGGAGCGAAAGCCTCACCGCCATGCAGTCGGGAGCGATCAGTTCCGGCCTGCCGCTGACCATGATCCTGGTGCTGATGGGCGTGGCACTGCTGAGCGACCTGTATCGGTGGCGGCGCGAACATCCGGGCACCCCCCGTGGTCGCGATGCTGAACCTTCCGGACAACCTTGACCCGCGGAGGGACGTCGATCATGTCACAGGAACACTACGGAGCCCTGCAGACCCGGGAGCGGCTGAATGACGTCGCGCTCTCGCCCGTCTCTTTTCTCTGGCGAACGGCGGACATCTATCCGGATCGCATCGCGGTCATATACGGCGAGCGCCGCTACACCTGGCAGGCGTTGCGGCGGCGCGTCCGGTGCTTGGCGGGCGCACTCCACGCCGCCGGCGTGGGCCGGGGCGACACGGTGTCGGTCATTGCCGCCAACACCCCGGAACTGCTGGAAGCCCATTACGGTGTGCCCGTGCTGGGCGCAGTCCTGAACGCAATCAACATCCGTCTCGATGCGGACACCGTGTCTTACATCCTGCAGCATTCCGATTGCAGGGTGCTGCTGGTCGACAGCGAGTTCGTCCCCTTGGTCGAGCAGGCGCTGGCGGACGTGGGAGACAAACCGGCCATCATCGAGATCGTCGACGACGAGGCTGCCTCTGGAGTGCCGCCCTCGGGCAGCTACCCGACCTACCAGGCGTGGCTTGAATCGGCCGCTGAGTACGCGGGCACAGGGCTGCCAGAAACCGAATATGACGCCATTGCCCTGAACTACACCTCGGGCACCAGCGGCCGGCCGAAAGGCGTTGTCTACCATCACCGCGGGGCTTACCTCATGGCGCTGGGCACGGTCGCCGCCTGGCAGCTGCCCCGGCACCCGCGTTATCTCTATACCGTCCCCATGTTTCACTGCAACGGCTGGTGCCACGTGTGGGCCATGACCATCATGGCCGGCACCTTCGTTTGCCACCGCAAGATTACCGCAGAGAGCGTGTTTGCCGCCCTGCGTGAGCATCGGATCACCCACTTTGGCGCCGCGCCGATCGTGCTCGCCATGCTGGCCCAGGAAGCCGAGGGCCAGGACCTCGGCCTCGCGCATGCCGTGCGGGTGCTGACCGCTGGCGCGCCACCGCCCAGCCGTGTTCTGGAACGCGTGCAGGCGCTGGGACTTGAAGTGACCCATGTGTACGGGCTGACCGAGTCATTTGGCCATGTGGTCTGGTGCGACTGGCAGGATCAATGGGACCAGCTGGATGCGGCCGATCAGGCCGAGATCAAGGCCCGACAGGGTGTGCGTTTCCCGATGATGGAGTGCGTCCAGGTGCTGGACCGGGGGAGCGGCGAGCCGGTGCCGGCCGACGGCGCGACCCTCGGTGAGGTGGCGATGCGCGGAAATACCTTGCTGAGAGGCTATTACAAGGATCCGCAAGCCACGCGCGCGGCCTTCGCCGGAGGCTGGTTTCACACCGGCGACCTGGGCGTCGTCCACCCCGATGGCTACCTGGAAATTCGCGACCGGCTGAAAGACATCATCATTTCAGGCGGTGAAAACATCTCTTCCGTCGAGGTCGAATCCACCTTGTTCAAGCACCCCGCCGTCGCCGCCGCGGCGGTGGTCGCAATGCCGCACGAGAAGTGGGGCGAGGTGCCCTGCGCCTTCGTGGAACTGGTGCCGGGTGGGCAGGCGTCCGCCGAGGAGATCATGGCCTTTTGCCGCGAGCGGCTGGCTGGATTCAAATGCCCTAAAAAGGTGGTGTTTCGCGACCTGCCCAAGACCGCGACCGGCAAGATCCAGAAGTTCGAATTACGCGACTGGATGGCGCGGGAGCTGTCCGGGTCGGGAGGGGGCTGACCCCGGTTCCTCAGTCGGCGCCCCGCAAGATATCGGGATCCAAGAACACCAGGCGCAGCACGACCTGGCCGGGGCGGTGCTGAACCAGCCCGGTCATTAACACGTTCAGCTGCCCGTCGTGCTCGGTGATCCCCGGCAGATTGAACAGGGTGCTGTCACGGCTGGCGTTAACAAAGGTGTTTGGCTGCGCGTCGGGGTCCTCGAGCGCGCTGGCGATCCGCGCCATGTGCGCGCGCAGCGCCAGGCGAAAGCGGCTGAAATTCAGTGAGCCGACGTATTGGGTATCGTCCAGGGCCAGCAGGCAATGCAGGCTGTCGTCAATTTCGGGCAGGCGGATTTCCATGAACGGGATTTCCCTGCCGCCCTGGATCGCGATGAATAACTGCTTGGCGTCGAGGCGCGGCGCCTCGAAGAATCGCCGATGCAGGTTGTTCACCACCGCGGTGAGCAGTTCGCGCGTCGACAGATCCGCGTGCTGGTGGGGCGCCATGGCGGTTCAGCTTTCCAGCGCTGCGGCCCGGGTATGGCCCTCAGCTGTCGTCCTGCCTGCCGGTGTGATTCCGGTGCCCGTCAATGCGGGCGTGGCAACCCGGATGTCGGTCGGCTGCACGGCTCCCGCCGCGTCCGTCTTGCCGTCGAGCGAGCCACCGATGGCGGGGCCGTCCCGGTGGGCCTGCAAGGGGGCGCGCAGTTCGTTATGGCTGAACGCAGCCCCGGCGGTCACGCGCCCATCCGGCTCGCAGGCAGCCAGTCGTGTGTCGGCCAGTGCGTGGCCCATTGCAATCGGATCCTGGTCGCCAATCGATCAGCCGAGTATATACGACCACTCATTTTGGCAGCCATCGCCGGTCGCGCCGGGCGCCGGCCCGAGCCCGATTCCCGACGCGCGTGTTGGAGCGTTCCGGCGCCTTGACTATACTGGGCGGACCGCACCAGCCGCTTGGAACGACACGAAGCGCCAGCATGCAGGCAACGGCTTCCACCGACCTCGAGACGACCACCCGCCGGCACCTGGCCGCGGCATTCCGCTGGGCCGCCCGCCTGGATCTGCACGAATCCATTGCCAACCATTTCAGCGCGACGATCGGACCGAGAGGCGATCGCTTCCTGATCAACCCGCGCGGCGTGCATTTTTCGCGCATTCGCGCCAGCGACCTGGTGCTGACTCAACCGGGTCAGCCGCCCGGCGAGGATATCGATCTCACCGCGTGGGCCCTGCACTCGCAGCTGCATCGGCTGATACCGCGGGCCCGCTGCGTACTTCATACGCACATGCCCCACACCACGGCGCTGGCCTGCATCGAGAATTTCGAGTTCCTCATGCTGGACCAGAACGCCTGCCGGTTTCATGACCGCATAGCCTATGACCGCGCGTATGCCGGCATGGCGCTCGATGCAGCCGAAGGCGAGCGGGTGGCCGGCTTGCTGGGCGATCGGCACGAGGTGCTGTTGCTCGGTAACCATGGCGTGATCATGATCGGCGATTCCGTGGCCCAGGCTTTCGATGAGTTGTACTGCCTCGAGCGGGCGGCGCAGGTGCAGATACTGGCATTGTCAACCGGGCGCAAACCGGCCATCGTGTCGGAACAGACAGCACGGCTTGCCTGTGCGCAATGGCGGGAGTATCCACAGTTTGCCGAACTGCACTTCAGGGCGCTCATCGATATCCTCGATGAGGAAGAGCCGGGCTACCGGGACTGAGGTCACCATGCCCCGCATCATCCATGTCGAGCACGACCGGAAGGCCATCACGCTGCACTGGGACGACGGCCGCCACAGCCGCTTCCTCCACATCTGGTTGCGGGATAATTCGCCACAGGCCCGGCACCCGGAAACCGGCCACCGTGTCGAGGAGACGTCCTTGCTGGACGCCGGCATCCGGCCGACCCATTGCGCGCTGACCGGGGAGGGCGAACTCAGCGTTCGCTGGAGCGATGAGCACCAAAGCGTTTTTCCCCCGGGCTGGCTGAGGCGGCACGACTATTCCAATGGTGTGCGTTGCCAGCCTCGTGCAACAACAACCTGGGGCAGCGAATTCGCGTCGCAATTGCCGCGAATTCACTACGCCTCGTTCCGGGAGAATGATGGTGATCGGCTGCGCTGGCTGCAGGCATTTCGCCGCAGCGGGCTGGCGATCATGCAGGGCATCCCCGAAAAAAACGGCATCGTGCTGGAGATTGCCGGGTCCATCGGACAGGTCAGGGAAACCAGCTGGGGCAGGGTGTTCGACGTGAGAGCAGTGCCCAAAGCCAATTCGGTGGCCTACACCAATTTGCCGCTGGTGCTCCACACCGACGAAGCCTACCGCGACCCGGTTCCCACCGTCCAGTTGACGCATTTCGTCAAATCCAGCGCCAGCGGTGGCGAAACGACGCTGGTTGACGGCTTCAAGCTGGCCGAGATCCTGCGCGAGAGAAATCCAGATCAGTTTCACCTGCTGGCCAACACCATCCTGCATTTTCATTTTCGGGACGCGGGCCTCGAATTGGAGAATTACGCCCCGGTCTTCACACTGGATGCGGAAGGCCGGGTGACGCAAGTGCGCTACTCCAATCACTCGGTGCAGCCGTTTCTCCTTGCGCCGGAGGCGATGGAGGCTTTCTATGACGCC
Organism: Lysobacterales bacterium; assembly: GCA_011773845.1. Taxonomy (GTDB): domain Bacteria; phylum Pseudomonadota; class Gammaproteobacteria; order Xanthomonadales; family SZUA-36; genus WVWV01. The sequence continues at coordinate 36,821 of WVWV01000017.1, forward strand.
TATCTCGCGCTGGGCAGGTTGCGCGACCACCCCCGCTACCGGCTCGAGCTGAGTATGCAGGCGGGCGATATGTACATGGTGGACAACCACCGTGTCATGCATGGCCGCAAGGCCTGCCGCTCGGAAGGGGTCCGGCATCTTCAGTCATGCTACATCGAGCGTGACGAGGCGATGGGGCGTCTCGTGGCCCTGGAACGGGGCGGCGACGGGGAATCCGCGTGACGGACAGGGTGCAGTTTCGCCAGATGAAAGACGGCACCCGAGAGGAATATGAGCTGCTGCATCGGCTGGAAGCCGAGTTTGCCGCCGGCACCGCGGAACGCTTGCTGGAAGCGCTGGCTCGGCTCGATGAATCGCTGTCGGGCTACCAGGTCACGCGGCTTGAACATTCGCTGCAATCCGCCACCCGCGCCTGGCGCGACGGCGCAGATGTGGACTGGGTGGTCGGTGCCTTGCTGCATGATGTTGGCGACCTTTATGCCCCCTACAGCCACGACGAATTGGCCGCCGCCGTGCTCAGGCCCTTCGTTCGCGAGCAGGTGACCTGGTGTGTCCGCGCTCATGCGGACTTCCAGCTGGCTTACTACGGGCAATACCTGGACGGGGTCGATCAGAACAAGCGCGATCGGCACCGGGGAAGCCCGTATTTCGAGGATTGCGTCCAGTTCTGTGAACGCTGGGACCAGGCCAGTTTCGACCCGGACTATGACACCCTGCCGATCGAGTTCTTCGCGCCCATGGTGCAAGAGGTATTCGCAAGGCCACCCTACGATGCCCGCTTTTTGCGACCCGGCCAGCGGGCGCCGTTGTTCCGGGAATCCGGCCCCGAAGCAAGCTGACGCTCCGCCGGGGGGGCTGTTTCACACTGCTGTTCGCCCTGAAGACCGATACAGGTGAGCCACATCGGTGATCCCCTGGCCTTGCCGGGCGGCGCGCGCCAAGTCCGGGCATCGGCTTGGAAGCGCTTGGGTGCCCATGCACTTTGTGGCGCCGGGGGCCAGCGGAACAGCGTCAGTTGCTGACCGCACCGTGTTGCTGCCCTTCGCACCCGCGCTGACATCTTTTCGGCTTTAGTTGAGACAGGTCATGTGCCTCCCCAGCGATCTGTGATCAGCTTTGGGGTACCTGATCGCGAGGTCAGGTGATTCATGGCGCATCGATTCATGTGCAAAGTGCGCAACGATAGCGAGGAGGTAACATGAAAAATCACTTCACACCGATGCCAACTGTGGTCTCAATGGTTGCGATGGCCGGGGCCCTGCTCGTCGCCGCTCCCGTTGCGGCACAGGAGGAGACGGATGTCCTCGAAAAACTTGTCGTCATCCAGGCGCCGATGACAATCGACCGGAAAGAAGAGAATCGCGCAGCTAACCCGACCCTGTCGAGTGAGTTCATTGAACTGAAGCGCCAGGTCAGTTTCGCTGACCTTGATCTGGCCGATTACGCTGATGTCGTGGAACTCGAGGCGCGGATCGAGGCTGTCGCCAAGAATTCGTGCCACATGCTCTCCGAGATGTTTCCGTTCGACGGATCCGGCAAGATGGAGATCCATCGCTGCCAGAAACGCGCCATTGCCAGCGCGTTGGAGCAGAAGGAGCTGGCTATCGCCGCCGCCAGGTGATATTCAGGCGCTGACGGCCATCGCGCCAGCGCCGCGGACTTCATGGTAGGAGGCTCGTTCGACGGCATCGTCCTGCGGCATGCAGGCCATGCCCGGATCGGCGATGCCCGTCATGCACGCCCGCGATGAGGCGGGGCCGCCGCGCCCGGGTGGGGTCGCTGAAGCCCCGCCATCGCTGCGCGTCGCGGTGGTAACGGTCTCCCGGCCACGAGCCTCCAATCCTGCAAGCTCCGGTGTTTGCTTCGTCGGACTGTATGCGGTGTGTCACGACCTCATCGCGCGGAATACGGGAAGCGCTTCGCCCTGCCGTGCCAATGGCCCAGATAAAGGGTTTTTACCTTGACCCCGAATATCCCCTCGCTGAACCCCGAAGAAGGTGGTCTATGCTTCTCGTTCACGCCTGAGCCAGGATGCGTGATCGGCAACCGAGCGACCGCCACATGAAGCCCCGACACGCACTCGCCATTCGCACCTTCGACTACGCCGCTGCGCTCTGCTTCGGTTGCGGGGCCTCGCTCGCGACGTGGCTGCTCGTGCCGGAGGGGTGGCCATCACCGCTCGCGATGCTGATCGGAATGGTGCTCGGCATGATCGTGGCGCTGCCGCTGCTCGGACTGTTCACCTTCCTCCTGCCGGCTTCGAGATCGTCGTCATGTCGATGCAGATCGGGATGCTCGCGGGCATGGCCGGCGCGATGACCCGCTCGGCCTCCCTCGGGACCGCGGTGCTCTGCGGGGCGGCGGTCGGCTTGGGCGTGCAGGCCGCGCTCCAACTCCTCGACCGGCGACTCCATGGGAACGTGCTACCGGGAGTGAGTGAGGATGAGTGAATCCGCGATACGGAAATGGGATCGGGCCGCGAAGACCCTGGACCTCAACGAGCGCGGCGAAGAGCTGCGCTACGGGGTCTTCAAGAAGGCGCTCTTCGCGAAAGCGACCGGTCGCACGCTGCTCGTCGCGGCCGGCACGGGCATCGACTTCAAGCACTTCCCGCCCGACATCGAGGTAACGGCCATCGACTTCTCACCGAAGATGCTGGAGATGGCGCGCCAGAAGGTGGAGGACTGCCCGGCGCCGCTTACGCTGGTCGCAGCGGATGTCACCGACCTCGACTACCCGGACGGGTACTTCGACACGGTCGTAACCTCGTGCACGTTCCGCTCGGTGCCCGATCCCGTGAAGGGCCTTCGCGAGGTGCGGCGCGTGCTCCGAGACGGCGGACGGCTCCTCATGTTCGAGCACGTCCGTCCCTCGACGCTCCACCTGGGCCGTCTGATGGACCTCATGAACCCGCTGGTCCGAAAGGTAGGGCCGGAGATCAACCGCCGAACCGCGGACAACGTGCGCGCGGCCGGTTTCCGCCTCGTGCGCGAGTTCAACGTCTATCTCGACATGGTCAAGCTGTTCGAGGCGGAGAAGGCATGACCCGCCCGGCGCCGGGACGACAGTCGCCATCACGACCGCGAGGCCGGCTAACCTGCTTAGCCTGGTCATCGAGCAAAACATGGCATTCACGCCTAAGCATGGTAGAACCTGACCGGAAACTCATTCCGCCAGAAAAGCCCGCAACAGCCTCGGGACGATGGGTGCGGCGCGATCTCGCCCTGGATCTGGAACAGGTTGGTGGCCGTCAGGGTGCGCTGATAGTTCTCG
>WVWV01000044.1:0-19222 GCA_011773845.1 Lysobacterales bacterium
GCGTCACGCCGTACAAGGTGAAGGGCGTGCACACCGTGGACCTGAGCTGGTCCGGCGCCACCGGTGGCAGCGTGGACATCTGCCGCGATGGCGGGTTGATCACGACCACGGCTAACGATGGCGCGCATCCCGACGACACCGGCAACAAGGGCGGCGGGGTGACGTACGTCTACCAGGTCTGCGAGGCTGAGCCCGACGNNGCTGAGCCCGACGTTAATACCTGCGGTAACCCGGCTGCGACCTGCAGCAACACGGCCGGCGCGAGCTTCTAGCTCGCGGGCAAACATGCGGGGGTGGGCGGCCGTTGGCCACCCACCCCCGCCGTCTTGCTGGCGGCCCGACGGCCTTACATCGAGATCGAGCCCTCGCGGAAGTCGCTGCCGCCGATCAGTACATTGATCACCACCGGCTGGCCACCGGCGGCCAGCTCCTTGGCCTGCTGCAGCACCTGCCCGATGCGCCGCGGGTCGTCCAGTAGCAACCCCGCCGCTCCGAGCCCCTCCGCCGCGCGATGATAATCGCTGCGGTTCAGCACCGTGCCGACGTCGTCCTCCAGGATCTTGACCTGCTCGCGGGCGATCTGCGCCCAGCCGCCGTCGTTGCCGACCACCGCGATCACCGGGATGCCGTGGCGCACGAAGGTATCGAATTCGATCAGGCTGAAACCGAATGCCCCATCGCCGAAGATGGCCCACAGTTCGCTGGCCGGGCGTTGCGCCGCCGCCCCCAATACGAACCCCGCCCCCACGCCGAGGGTGCCGAACACGCCCGGGTCCAGCCACGACAAGGGCCGGCGCGGCCGCAAGGTGTACGATGCGGTGGCCACGAAATCGCCCCCGTCCGCCACCAGCACGCTGTCTTCGTCCAGCGCGCGATCCAGCTCCTGGAACAGGCGCAGCGGGTTGACGCGGTCGCTGGCCGCGGCCGCCAGCGCGTCGATCTCGGCTTCGCGCGCCGCGTCGCGGGCGCGCAACTCCGCCAGCCAGGCGTTGCGCTCGCGGTTTGCGCCCCCCGCGTGCTCCGCCAGCGCGCACAGGAACCCGCCCGCGTCGGCCTGCACGCCGATGTCCGGTCGCCGGTTTTTGCGCAGCTCCCGGGCATCGCGATTGACGGCGATCAGCGTGGCCGTGCGCGGAATGTGGCGGCCATAGTCCAGCCGGAAATCGCAGGGCACGCCGGCCAGCATGACCAGGTCGGCTTCCCTGAGCGCCTGGCGCCGCTGGTGGCGCAGCTGCAGGGCGTGGCTGGGCCCGAGCAGCCCGCGCGCCATGCCCGACAGGTATACCGGCATGCCCAGCCGGGCCACCGCGGCAGCAATCTCGTCGGCCCGCCACGCCTGCAGCAGCGCCTGGCTGCCGACCAGCAACAGTGGTTTCCGAGCCTTTCCCAGCGCCGCCGCGACCCGCTCGGTCGCGGCCGGCGCGGGGCTCGGCGCCCGCGGCCAGGCGAATGCCGCCACCGCCAGCCCCGTGGCGTCCCGGAACAGGCCACGCAGGTGCCGGTCGAGGTACCAGCGCTGAGCGCGTGCCGCCAGCGAACGGCCACCGCCAGCCGCCGCGTACCATTTCCGGATCAGCTCCTCCGGGTAGAGCAGGTCGATCGGGCACTCCACGAATACCGGCCCGGGTACGCCCTCGGCCGCAACGCGCAGGGCCCGCTGCACGGCCGGCACCAGTTCGCGCACGCGCGGGACCCTGAAGGCGAGCTTGGTGTGCGGCCGGAACAGCGCGAGCTGGTCGATGTCCTGCAGTGCACCCCGACCCTGTAACACGGTCGGCGCGGCGCCGCCTAGGATCACCACCGGCGACTGCGCCAATTGGGCATTCTTCACCGCGGTGATGGTGTTGGTTGCGCCCGGGCCCGCCGTCACCGCCGCCACCCCGGTGCGGCCGCTGAGCCGCGCCAGGGCGTCGGCCGCGAATACCGCCGTGGCCTCGTCGCGCACGTCGATCACCCGCAGCCCTAGACGCCGGGCACCGCTGAGGATGGGTGAAATATGCCCCCCGCACAGCGTGAACAGCTGCGGGATTCCCTGCGCGCTCAGGACCTGCGCAATGCGGTCACCGCCGTGCATCGCCTCGCCGCGCACTCACCCCGGCCAGCTGAGCCGGAAGCCGCGGCCGGTTGCGACCGCCAACGGCGCCGCCTCCGGCCCGGCGCCGGGCAGTTGCAGGATCCGTGCACCGCTGTGCGCAAGGATGTCGCGTTCGACGTCGATGCCGGGCATCACGTCGATCAACAGCAATCCCTCGGGGGTGAGGGCGAACACCCCGACCTGGGTGACGTAGAACACGCGCTTGCCCTGCCCCAGTGCGTGTTCGGCGTTGAACGAGACCGAGCGCAGCCGCTCGACGAACTTCGGCGCCCCGGGCCGCTCCAGGCGCAGGCCGTTCGAGCCCACACGCCAGCGGGCCCCGGACATCCAGCCGCCGATGAAAATCACGGTTTGTGCCGCACCGGCGATGCTGGGCATGCCACCGGGACCCACCAGGTCGGTGATGCGGTCCCCCCGCATTGCGGAGTTCACGTTGCCGGCGGAATCGACCTCCAGGAAACCCAGCAGGGTGGCATCCAGGTGCTCGCGGTAGTGATGGAACATCCAGGCCGACGATTCCAGCCGCAGCGGGTTGATGGCCGTGCCGAAATAGACCCCGGGGGCAGGCAGGCCGCCGTACACGCCGGTCTCGGTGGTGAACACGATGTCGCGGTGCAGCCCCTGCTCGCACAGGATGCGCACCACTTCCTCGCCATAGCCCACGCCGAGGTTGACCGTCGCGCCGCGCGCCACTTCCCGCACGAACAGTGCCGCACCGAGTCGCGCCACGGCCTGCTGGGCCGGCCCCCGCCTCGGCGTGATGCCAAGCAGGTCATTGGCGAAACGCAGCTTCTGCACCGCGCTGCGTTCGTTCTCGCGACCCTCCGGCGTGAACATCGGCCAGTATCGGCGTTGCGGGATACCTCCGGTCTGCTCGTTGTGGGGGTTGACCACCACGGCATCCACGTCCTCCGCCGGCAACATCACCTCGTCGCCCGCGAAGGGCACCAGGTCCGCTACCGCCACCAGCACCTGCCCCCCGTTGTGGCGAGCGGCGCGCGCGGCCTCGACGCTCTCGGTCAGCGCGGCTGCGTGGCGAAAGTAGATGTTGCCGTGTTCGTCCGCGTAGGGCGCGTTGATCATGGCCACGTCGATTCGCGGCAAACGATATTCGAGCGCATCACCGGCCACGCGCACCAGGCTTTCGCCCGGTTCGCCATTGACCACCGAGCCGCCCCCGGTGCGTGGGTCGAGAAACGTGCCCAGGCCGGTGTGGCTGACGATCGGGCCGCCACCGGCACCCTGCGCTTCGATGGCGAGGGCCATCTCGCCCTGCGGCAGCAGGTGCAGTTGCAGCCGACCCCGCTCGGCCAGGTGGAGGAGTTCGCGCGCGGTTTCCACGTGCCCCGAGATGTAGCGCCTCACCAGCCCTGGCAGGGCCAGCTCCTCGACCGTGCCCGGTAACCGGCCCCGCCCGCCCTGGGCGCCCACCGAGATCCAGGTAAGCCCCATCGGCATGCCGGTCAGCTCGAACGCTTCCCGCACCGCCCAGAAGAAGATCGAACATCGCCCGCTCGACCCGAGGCCGCAGGACAGCACGGTCGCGTCATCGGGAATCAGCCCGACCGCTTCCCGCGCGGACAGGAACTTGGGATACGGCAGGCCGGCCGGCCGGTAATCGATGTCACCCCGGTCCCAGGTCAGCCGCCAGCGCAGTACGCCGGCCGCTACCCGCGCTTTTTCGATCAGGCGCATTGGCATGGTCCGGCGGTCGACGGCCCCAGACGGAGCCGGCCGGCCGCAGCGAGTCTGCCCCCAACATACCGCAAGTCGTGCCGCTGCCGTTCTGACCCAGGTCAGCCGGCCTGAATGACACGACCGGCCCGTTCAGTCCGGCGGCTCGTCCCAGAGTGGCTCCGCCGCCAACTCGTGCAATGGCCGGCCATAATGGGCCCGCTCGGACTCGGGCGCCAGGGCGCGAGCGCGCTCCATGCTGAGCTCCGCGGCCCGTGTCCGGCCGGCGAGGTACTGGGACCGGGCCAGCGCGAAATGCAGGAGATGGTCGTCGTCCTTTTTCTCCAGGGCTTGCTCGAGAAGCTTCAGCGCTTGTTCGTAGCGGGCCTCGAGCACCGCCTCTTCGCTGAGATGCAGCAGGTAATAGGGGTTCTTGCGGCGGTAACGTTCCACCTTTCCGGCCAGGTCTGCCGCCGCCGCCTCGTTACCCCGATCCACGAAGGCCTGGTACAGGTTGCTCATGGCGGCATACTCGCCGGGGTCGATTTCGAGCGCCTGGCGATAGGCCATCTCGGCGGCGGCGTCCTGCCCGTTACGCCTGAGCACCACGCCCAGGTTGGTCCACGAATCGGGCAGCCGCGGAGCCGTTTCGATCGCCTTGCTGAAATAGGCCCAGGCGGTTGGGAGCTCATCGCGCAGCAGGGCCTCGGCGCCCAGGTTGTTGTAGTGCAGCGCTTCCGCCTCGGCATCGGTGAGGAGCCTGCGCGCCGCCTGCGGGCGGATGCGCAAGCCACTGACATCGACCACGTAGCGATCAGCGCCACTTCCAGCCAGCACGTTGACGTGCTTCGCCACCAGCAGCGTATCCTCGCGGGAATACCACTCGGGCTCCAGTTCGACCTGCTGGTAGTGCGCTTGCAGGCCGGCCTCGCGCGCCAGCGCCACGAACATGCTGGAAAAACCCAGGCAGTTGCCGGAGCGGGTCGCGAAGGCCTCGCTGGCGGTCAGCGTGCGGGATTCGTCGTAATGAAACCCCAGCGCCCCGTTGCGCGCCACGGACAGGCCCAACAGGCGCAGGCGGGTGTCGCGGTTTTCGTACGGCAACACGTAACGGTCCAGGAACTCCGCCATCTCCGGTGACACGCCCAGCACGTCGAGCGCGGGCAGTTCCGGGATCGGACCCCCGGGCTCCAGCGCAGGGGGCGCGAGCCGAACCGTCGGTTCGATGGCACAGCCCGCGGCGAGCAGGACGAGCGGCGCGGCCAGCAGCAGGCGGAGCGACCTGCGGCACGCGCACGACAGGGAGGCGAACATGATCACCATGCTTGGGTAGACCGTGGCGGGCCATGCGCGGTTCCGGCCGGAAAATGGGGCGAAGGCTCTCACGGATACTGGGCTCAGGCTCAGACGGGGCAGGCCCGACATGCGACCACCCGGCATGAAATTCCTGTGGATCCTGATGGTGGCCGCCCTGGCCACCGGGTCGACGACGCTCGCTGCCCATGAGGGTCCGCACCCCTGAGACGACGGGGGGCGCGCCGCGTGCTGGGGACGAACCACTTCCCCACCCGTACCGGTGAAAGCGGCCGGCCGCCCTGAAGCACCCGGCAAGCCGATCACCTGACCTGGCGCATTGACTTGGGCCCGGGCTGACCCAATCCTGCCTTTGGGCGGCCGGTTCGACCGGCGCCGCCATCCCAGCCATCGGAGTACAGCATGCTGCCCAAGAGAACACTCATGGGTCCGGGGCCGTCGGACGTCTATCCCGAGGTGCTCGAGGCCCTGGCCCGCCCCTGCATCGGCCACCTCGACCCGGCATTCATCGCCTTCATGGACGAACTCAACGAGCTGTTGCGGGGGGCATTCCTGACGCGCAACGCGGCCACCCTGCCCATTTCGGCCCCCGGCTCCGCCGGCATGGAGTGCTGCCTGGTCAACCTGCTGGAGCCGGGGAACACGATCGTGATTGCCGTCAACGGGGTGTTCGGCACGCGCATGCTCGAAATCGCGCGGCGCTGCGGCGCCGACCCGGTGGCAGTCGAGTTCGAATGGGGCACGCCGGTCGACCCCGACCGCATCGATAGCGTCCTCGCGGCGCATCCGGATGCGGTGGCGCTGGCCTTCGTGCATGCAGAGACCTCCACCGGCGTGCGTTCCGATGCCGAGACGCTCAGCAACCTGGCCCGGCGGCACGGTTGCCTGAGCATCGTCGACAGCGTCACCGGCCTGGCCGGCATCGAATTGCGCGTCGACGATTGGGGCATCGACGCCATCTACTCCGGCACCCAGAAGTGCCTGTCCGCGCCACCGGGATTGTCGCCGGTATCGTTCAGTGAGCGGGCGATGGCCCGGGTCCGCGCCCGGGCCACGCCGCCACAAAGCTGGTTCCTGGACCTCGAGCTATTGACCGGGTACTGGGGTGCGGGGGCCAAGCGCGCCTACCACCACACGGCGCCGGTCAATGCGCTGTTCGGGCTTCACGAGGCGCTCCGCATCCTGCACGCAGAGGGCCTGGAACAGGCGTGGGCACGGCACGCCCGCAACCACGCGCGGCTGCGCGACGGGCTCGAGGCCCTGGGTCTCGAATTCCTGGTCGCGCCGCAGTACCGCCTGCCGCAACTCAACGCGGTGCGGGTGCCGCAGGGCGTGGACGAGGCCCGGGTCAGGGCCGTGCTGCTGGATCGCCATGGCCTGGAGATTGGCGCAGGCCTCGGCCCGCTGGCCGGGCGCATCTGGCGCATCGGCCTGATGGGCGCATCGTGCACCGAGCATCACGTGGCGCTGTGCCTGGAAGCATTGGGGGATGCGCTCGGGTCGGCCTGAATCCCGCCGCTGGAAACTGGCCCTCCGGGCGGCGCCCCAGCGTCCGCCGCTTACCCGTCCGCGCCGGCCAGCGCGACCGCGATCTCCGCCCCCAGCCGGGCATTGTTGAGCATCAGTTCCACGTTCGCGACCAGGCTTTCGCCGCCGGACAGTTCCTCAACCCGCTGCAGCAGCCACGGGGTGAGCGCCTTGCCGCTCACCCGCGCCTCGCGGGCATCGACCAGGGCCCGGGCGATGAAGTGTTCCATGTTTTCGTATTCGAGCGCAGCGATCCCGGGAATCGGGTTGGCGACCACCACGCCGCCATCGAGACCCAACGCCCACTTGGTCTCGAGCACCGTCGCGATCTCCGCGGCAGAATCCAGCCGGTAATCCACCCCGAAGCCGCTCTCGCGCGTGTAGAACGCCGGCAGCTCGTCGGTGCGGTAGCCGATCACCGGCACACCTTGCGTCTCCAGGTATTCCAGCGTGAGGCCAAGGTCCAGGATCGACTTGGGACCCGCGCACACCACTGCCACCCGCGTTCGGGCCAACTCCTCGAGGTCCGCCGAGACGTCCATGCTGGTCTCCGCCCCCCGGTGCACGCCACCGATGCCGCCGGTGGCCAGCACACGAATACCGGCCAGCGCCGCAACGATCACCGTGGCGGCCACGGTGGTGGCGCCGTTGCCACCCTCGCGCAGCAGGAACGGGATATCCCGCCGGCTGCATTTGACGGCCCCGGGCCCCAGCCGGGCCAGCTGTTCGAGTTGCGCGTCGGCCAGCCCCACCCTGAGTTGACCGTCGAGGATGGCGATGGTGGCGGGCGTTGCACCCGCATCGCGGGCCGCCTGCTCCGCCCAGCGCGCGGTCTCCAGGTTCTTCGGCCACGGCATGCCGTGCGCCAGGATGGTGGATTCCAGCGCCAGCACCGCCCGGCCGGCTTCCAGCGCCGCGCGCACCGGCTCGGCCAGCACCAGGTGTCGGTTCAGGTTCGTCACTTCAGCGGCCCCGAGTCACTCGGATGAGGCCCATTGTGGACCAAAACCGGCACAGGGCGCAGCCCGGTCACCCCAGCGCGCGCCCGGTCTCCAGGAAATGGTTCATGGCAGCCTCCCAGCGCTGCATGAACTCGCGGTACCAGGCCGGGGTGCAGGCGTCGAGAAAGCGATCGCCCGCGGGTCCGATCGCGGTGAACTCATAGTTCACCTCGGCCCAGGTGCCGTCGCTTCCACGCGGCGCCAGCGACACCTCCAGGCAGGTCACGGTGTGGCCCGGCGCGACCTTGACCATCTCCACCTGCAGCGCCCGTGGATCATGGCGGGTCACCACCCACACGGCCGCCGGCGCGTCCGGGCCGTCGTCGCCAGGAGTCTGGAACACGCAATGCCGCTCGGCCACGCCGCTCGCGGACAGCACCCAGTGCGGCCGCCAGCCCGCCAGCCAGTCCATCTCGCGAACCGGGCACAGCAGCGGAAAGACGGTATCGGGCGTGGCGTTGATCGCCTGTCGGTAGCCGTGCCGCACACGGCGCGGTGTGCGGATCGCGGGGAAAGGGCGTGGCGTGGTCATGGGATACTCCCGCCGGTTCGCGACCGGCAAAAATGTTGGCCCTGGAGTACGCTAAACTATGAAGTGGTAGACGGGTCAAGCGCCGGCAGCCTCGCGCCAGCCGGGAAGGGAGACGGAGATGGACCTGCTCACGGTCAGCCAGCTTGCCGAGCAATTCGGCCTGTCCCGGGCCACACTGCTCTATTATGAACGTGAGGGGCTGCTGCAACCCGCCGTGCGGGCCGCCAACGGCTACCGCTACTACGGTGAACAGGAGCTGGCGCGCCTGCGGCGCATCACCGGGTACCGGTCCTACGGGGTGCCCATCGCCGACATCCGCGAACTGCTGGAGCGTGAGACCAACGCCACCATCGAGCGGGTACTGCGCCGGCGCTTCGAGCAACTGGAGAGCGAAATCCGTGCCCTGCGCGGGCAGCAACGCGCGCTGGTCGCCATCCTCGAGCATTCCGATTTCCACCGGCAACCGGCCATGACCAAGGCGCGCTGGACCTCCATCATGCGCGCGGCCGGCATGAGCGAGGAGGACATGCACAGCTGGCACCGGGAATTCGAGGCACGCGAACCCGGGGCCCACCAGGAATTTCTCGAATCGCTCAACCTGGACAAAGCGGAAATCGAACGCATCCGGGCCTGGTCCAGGGAGTGACCGGGACGGGCGCCCCACTGCCGGCGGCCGGCGGACGGTGCAGCTTGCTGACCTACCTTATTCAACCCCTGCGAAGGGCACGGCGGGAGGGGTGATGCGTGCATTGACGGCCCGCCATCGCCGCCACTGGCGCCGACTTCGCGGATTGCGTACCCTGTAGCGCTGCCGGATCGAGAACGCACATGGCACTCTTCGAGGAACTCAAACGCCGCAACGTCTTCCGGGTGGGCGTCGCCTACGCGATCGTCGCCTGGCTGCTGTTGCAGGTGGTCGACCTGGTGCTGGAGAACATCGACGCGCCCGACTGGGTGATGCAGGTGTTCATGCTGGCAGTGGCCATCGGCTTTCCGCTGGTGCTGTTCTTCGCCTGGGCCTTCGAGCTGACCCCGGAGGGGCTCAAGCGCGAGCGCGACGTCGACCGCAGCCAGTCCATCACCCCCCAGACCGGCCGCAAGCTGGACCGCGCCATCATCGCGGTGCTGGCCCTGGCGCTGGGCTATTTCATGTTCGACAAGTTTGCGCATCGCGAGCCTACCGCGCAGGCGCCAGCGGCGGCCGAAGGCACGGCCGCGCCGGTCGCGGATCAGCGCTCGATCGCGGTGCTGCCGTTCGTCAATCGCAGCAGCCATGAGGAAGACGCCTTCTTCGCCGAGGGCATCCACGATGACCTCCTGACCAGCCTCGCCAAGGTCGGTGCGCTGAAGGTGATCTCGCGCACCTCGGTGATGCGGTACCGGGACAGCCAGAAGTCGATCCCCGAGATTGCCGGCGAGCTCGGCGTGGCGACGGTGCTGGAGGGCGGCATCCAGCGCTCCGCCAACCAGGTGCGGATCAACGTCCAGCTGATCGATGCCGAGACCGACGAGCACCTGTGGGCGGAGAACTACGACCGCGAACTGACCGCCCAGAACCTGTTTGCCATCCAGAGCGAGATCTCGCGTGAAATCGTGCATGCCCTGAGCGCGGCGCTGTCCGACGAGGAAAGCCAGCAGCTGGCGGCGGTTCCGACCACCAGCCTGGAGGCCTACGGCGAATACGTGCTGGGCCGCCAGGAGATGGCCCGGCGCACGGCGGAATCGCTGCTGCGGGCCCGCCAGCACTTCGAAAAGGCCATCGCCTTCGACGCCCGCTACGCGCAGGCCTACGTCGGCCTGGCCGACGCGCTGGACCTGCTGACCAACTACGGGGATCTGAACATCGTGGAATCCTATGCGCCGCGGCAGGCAGCGATCGACACGGCGCTGAAGCTGGCGCCCCGGTCGGGCGAGGCCTATACCTCGCTGGCCAACCTGCGCCTGTCCCAGGTCGAGCGGGAGGAAGCCGAGCAGCACTTCCTCAAGGGTATCGAGCTCAGCCCCAACTACGCCACCGCCTACCACTGGTACTCCATCCTGCTCGGCTTCATGGACCGCCACGAGGAAGCGCTGATGCAGGCCCGGCGGGCGCTGGAACTGGACCCGCTGGCGCCGATCCTGACCGTCAACCTGGCCAGTATCCTCGCGGACCTCGGGCGGGTGGAGGAATCCAACGCGCTGTTGCTGGAGGGCACCCGGCGGGAACCGGAATTCCCCAGCAACTACCTGCTGCTGGCCGAAAACCTGGTGACGATGGGTCGCATTGGCGAGGCGCTCACGTGGTCACAGGCCGCCAAGCGGCTGGCGGACACCAGCTCCAATGCGTTCCTGATGGAATGCTGGATCTGGCTGCAACTCGGCGACATCGAGCAGACCGAGACGTGCCTGTCGGCAGCCGAGGAAGCGTTCCCGGAGACGGCTTTCGGCGCGCGCTCGCTCACGCACCAGTACCGTCACCAGTGGGCCGAGTCCGTGGCCCTGCTGGAGCAGGTGCTGGAGCGCAACCCCTTGCCCGGGTGGCGCCGCGGGCTGGCGTGGAACTACCTCACCTTGGGCGAGACGGCCGGCGCGCGCGCGCTGCTGATGGAACTCAACCCCGAGTTGCTCGGCACGGAGCCGGTGCAGGTGAGCCGTGACGACCTGTGGCCGACCGCGCAGGTCGCTTACCTGTTGTACCTGGAGGGCAACACCCAGCGCGCCGACGCGCTGTTCGACCAGGTGCTGGCCATCATCCCCTCCAAGCACCGCCTGCGCGGTGACGGCTACGGCGTGCTGGACGTCTTCATCCATGCCGTGCGCGACGAACGGGAGCAGGCCATCGCCGCCCTGCGCAATGCCATCGACACGGGCTGGCGCGAGGACTGGTGGCGCCTGCGCGGCCCGCTCTACGCCACGCTGCGGGAGGAGCCCGCGTGGACGGACCTCATGGTGGAGCTGGAAGCCGACATCGCCCGCCAGCGGCAGTGGTACGAGAACCACAAGGACGACCCGCTGTTTTGATCCCGCGACCGACGCGGAAGCGCCGGTCGAGTCCCTGCCCCCGCGTGCAACTGCCGCGCGTTGCCATTGCATCCTGTCCGAGGCTCCGGTCTGCAGCGAGTCGGCCCCTTTTTGCAGCGTATGAGGGGTGTGACGGCCGCGGCCGGGTGCTCCCGCACCCGGCCGCGAGGTGACCTCAGGCCCGGACCAGGCCCACGTCCACATTAACGCCGTTGACCAGGGTGTTGTAGACGGGCGAGAACTGCACCAACTGCTGCAGGCGCCGCAGGTTCTCCTCACTGGTCTTGACGCGATAGTTCACGCGAATGTCGGTGTAACCCTTCGGGGCTTCGGCATCCAGGCCCAGGAAGCCGTTGAGGTCGATATCGCCCTCGAGTTCGGCCTCCAGCGCGTCGATCTCGATACCCTTGACCGCGGCATGCGCCACGATGCTGGTCGTCACGCAGGACGCCAGGGCGTGCAGCAGGTGCTCGACCGGGTTGGGCGCCCGGTCCGCACCGGCCAGCAACGGCGGCTCGTCGGCTTCCATCGCGAACGTCTGCTGGTGGCGGCGTTCCTCTCCGCCCGCGTAAAAGCCCTCCACCCGGGTGGTGTTGCGGGAACCACCCACCCACTGGTTGCGGGCGCGGAACCGGGATTTGCCGAGCGCGGGGTCTTCCGCGATGGCCTGCACGGTTGCGAACAGCACGTCGAGGTCGACGCCGTTGACTTCGTTGATCACTTTTGCGGTTTCCATGATTTGCTTCTCCTCTGCTCTGTGTGGAGCGGCCCCAAGCCGTCCTTTCCTGTTATTTATACCAACTAGTTTGTATAAATGCAAGCGATTTTCATGGAAATCACTCCGCATGCGGAGTTGCGCGACATTGGAATCCTGCCTAATTGGTATTTATATTGTTATATATCAATACTTTGAAATCATATCGGCTGCGTTCGACTGGAGACATGCAACCGGTCTTTATTATTACCAACTGGTTTGTTATTATATGAACTCTTCCAGCAGGAGCGACATCATGGCAAGCCGCGGCGAAGCCACCCGAAAGCGTATCCTGGACGCCACCCAGGAAATCATCCTCGCGCAGGGGTACTCCAACGCCACCGTCGACAGGGTGCTCGAGCGGACCGGCCTGACCAAGGGGGCGTTCTTCTACCACTACAAGAACAAGGACGAGTTGATCCGGGCCCNNCGGAATTGCGGGACGCGCGGTGGAACGCGCCGAGGCCCTGTCGAAGGACCCCCTGCAACAACTGCTGATCGCGATCGGGTTCCTGATCGAGCAGGCCGAACAGGCGGCGCGGGAGCAGGCGGACGGGCCGGCGCCGGGCTGCCTGTTCGGCTCCTACGCCTACGAGATCGACAGTTTCGTGCCCGAGGTACACGCCATTCTCAAGAACTCGGCGCTGTTCTGGCGAACGCTGGTGCGGGAGAAACTGGAGCAGGTCGCCACCCGGCATCCGCCGCGTGCGGAGGTCGACCTCGATGCGCTGGCCGACGGCCTGCTGGTGGCGTTCGAGGGTGGTTTCATCATGGGCCGCATGCTCGAAGAGCCGGAGCAACTGGCGCGGCAACTCAGGAACTATCGCACCTACCTCGAACTGCTGTTCGGGCTCGCATCGTGACCCCGGCGTACGCCCTGCCAGCGGCCCGGGAACCGCAGCGCGCCGACCCGGCGGGCGGGGTGCCGACCGCGCACGGATTGCCGGATTAAATGCGCCCGGAACCATCCGCGCACTGCGAGTATTTCGTGGAGGGCCAGCCCGACGGGCCCACCCTGGTTTTCATCCACGGCTGGCCGGACGATGCGAGCCTGTGGCGCCACCAGGTCACCGCGCTCGGCCACCACTATCGCTGCGTGCTGGTCACGCTGCCGAACTTCGGTGCGCGCCCCGTGCAGGCCGGTGGTTTCGACTTCCCGGAACTGCTGCGACGGCTCGTGGGCACGCTGGATGCCGCTCAACCGGATGGCACGCCGGTCACGCTGGTGACCCACGACTGGGGCTCCTACCTGGGTTACCTGCTGGAGCAGACCCACCCGGAGCGGGTGGCCCGCATGGTGGCGCTCGACGTCGGCGGCCACCTTGCGCCGCGGTCCGCGCGCGAAAAACTGCTGATCGCCGGATACCAATGGGTGCTGATCCTGCTGTGGCTGATCGGCGGCGCATTGCCCCCGCTGGGCAACGGGCTGACCCGCCGCTTCGCGAGACTGCTGCGCGTGCCGGCGCGCCAGGCCGCGAGCGTCCGCTCGCGCTGTAACTACCCGTATTTCTACCTGTGGCGCAGCCTGTTGGTGCCGCGCTGGCGCCCGCGGCTGCTGTCACGCTACCGGCCCGGTTGCCCGGTGCTGTTCCTGTGGGGCATGCGCAAGCCGGTGATGTTCCACTCCGGGCGCTGGCTCGAGCTCGTCGCCGATTCCGGAGGGGCCAGCGTGGGCTTCGAGCAGGCCGGCCACTGGCTGCAGGAGACCCATCCCGAGCAGGTCAACGCTGAAATCAGCCGCTGGCTGGAGTCATGAGCCTGGCCAGCCGGCGCGGCTGCTATGCTGGGCGTATACACCCTACATGAGGAGACACCCACGATGAGATCACGCTTTGCCCTGGCCGGCTGGCTGCTGGCCCTGAGCGTGCCGCTGCAGGCCAACGACAGCCCGCTTGCCCTGCAACAGGCATTCATGTCCGCGCTGCGGGCCAACGACGCCGCCGGCCTGGCCGCCTGTTACGCCGACGACGCCGTCAACTTCCCGGTCGGTTCCATGATGGGGCGCGGGCCTGCCTCGGTGGAGGAGACGTGGAGCGGATTTTTCGCCGCCTACCGGGTCGAGCAGGCCAGCCTCGCGGAGGAACACCTGGAAATGCACGGCGACACGGCCATCGCCTGGGGCCTGTTCACCATCCTGGCCCGGCCGATCGACGGCGGCGAGCCCGTGGCGATGCATGGCCGCTACATGGACGTGGCGCGCAAGCTGGGTGGACGGTGGCTGTACGTGGCCGACCACGCCTCGCTGCCGGCCATCGCGGCCGAAGCGGAGGATGCCGGCGATGGCCAGTGACGGCGCGGGCCGCCTGGCCCGCGGCCGCCACCGGCCGAACCGCATACGGGCTGGAAAGCAGCTGCCGCCCCCAATGCCCCGGGGCGTGTACACTGCACCCTGCTGACGGCAACTGGCCAGAGGGCGCACACCATGTACCGCTTGCACGGCTTCTACACGCAGAATTCCTTGAAGGCACTCTACGTACTGGAGGAACTCGGGGTCGATTTCGAGTTCCACTACGTCGACCTGTTCAAAGGCGAGCACCGTGGCGAGGCATTCCGCCGCATGACCCCGGTCGGCAAGGTGCCGGTGCTCGAGCATGATGGCTCCTACCTGTTCGAATCCGGTGCGATCTGCCGCTACCTCGCCAATGCCGAGCGCTCGCCGCTGTATCCGGCGGATCCCAAACAACGCGCGCAGGTAGACCAGTGGCTGGACTTCTTCGCCAACCACATCGGGCGCTGGCTGACGACCCTGTATTTCGAACGGCTCCTGAAGCCGCAGGCCGGGCTGGGCCCGACCAACGAGCCCGCCTGCGAGGAGGCCGAGCGGTTCGCCCACCAGCAACTGAAGATGCTGGAGCGGTCGCTGGAAGGCTCGGAATACCTGGCCAACAATGCGCTGTCGATCGCCGACCTGTTCGGCTTCGCGCTGGCCGAGCAGATCTGGGAGCTGGAATTCCCGGTGGACGACTACCCGCGGGTCAAGGCCTGGCTCGAACGCATCGCCGCGCGCGACTGCGTCGCGCGGGCCAGGGCACGTCTCGCGGCCGCGATGTGAGACGACCGGCGGTGGCCCGGTAGCCGCGATTCAGTCGCCCGGCACGTAGTTGTCCCGTTCGAAGCGGGGCGTGCACAGCGCCAGGAACACGAGGTCATCATCGCCGGTATTGCGGATACGCTGACCGACCATGGGAGGGATGGCGACCACGTCGCCCGGCGCCACCGCCAGCGGACCCTGGTCGCCGACCCAGGCCTCGCCGCGACCCGCGAGAATGACGTATCGCTCGGTGGTGCCACGCAGACGATGCCACGCGGTGGCGGTGCCGGCCGGCACGCGGGCGCGTGCAATGGAGAGCCCGGGATCGTCCGGGTCGTTGTGCAGCTCGAGGATGAAGCAGCCCTCCTCGAAATAGTACTCATCCGCCTCGACAGCCCTGGCGACCGGCCCGCTCACGGGCTGAGCCACCCATGCACCGCGCGCTGGCGGCCGAACATCATTCGCCGATGATCTCGCCGATCACCTCGCCAACGGCAAAGCTCTCGCCAGCCGCCGCCTTGTGTCGCAGGATGCCCGAGGCCGGAGCCTCCACCTCGACCAGCGATTTCTCGATCTCCAGGTTGTAGATCGGCTGGCCCCTGGTCACGCGGGCGCCGTCCTCCACCAGCCACCGCTCCACGGTGCCGGTTTGCATGGAAACGGCGGCCTTCGGAATCTTCAGCACAACGGTGGTCATGGCATGGCGCTCCCGGGTCAGTCGGCCATCAGGGCCCGGGCCGCGGCCACGATGCGGGCCGCGTCGGGGAAGTGCCCGGCCTCCAGGCTCTGTGCAAACGGGATCGGCGTGTAAGCCGCACCCACGCGCGCCACCGGGCGCTGGAGTTCCGCGTGCAGCTCCTGGTGCAGCATGGCAGCCAGCTCGGCCCCGAAACCGCAGAATTCGACCGCGGCGTGCGCCACCAGGGCCCGGCCGGTGCGGGCCACCGACGCCAGGATGGCCTCGCGATCGAGCGGCACCAGGCTGCGAAGGTCGAGCACCTCGGCCTCGATGCCCTCGCCGGCCAGTTGCTCCGCCGCGCCCAGCGCCTCGGCGACGGTCCAGCCATAGGTGAGAATGGTGAGGTCGGAGCCCGGCCGCTTGACATCGGCCAGGCCGAGCGGAATCCGGTACTCGCCCAGCGGCACCGGCCCCGGCGCGAAATACAGCCGCATGCTCTCGAAGAAGATGCACGGGTCCTCGTCCTCGATGCAGCTCCGCAACAGGCCCTTGGCTTCCGCGGGCGTGCTGGGGAACACCACCTTCAGGCCTGGCGTGTGGGTCAGCCAGTCCTCCAGCGACTGCGAATGCTGGGCGCCGAAGCTGCCGACATTGCCCGCGGTGAGCGTGCGAATGGTCAACGGCACGCTGGTGCGGCCGCCCGACATGTAGCGCAGCTTGGCGGCATGGTTGGTCACCTGATCCATGCACACGGCCAGGAAGTCATTGATCATGATCTCCGCGACCGGGCGCATGCCCGCCAGCGCGGCTCCGATGCCCGCCCCCACGATCGCCTGTTCCGCGATGGGGGTGGGCCGCACACGCTCCAGCCCGTACTTGGTCGACAGCCCCGCGGTCGCCTTGACCACTCCACCGGCCGGGTCATGGATGTCCTCGCCCATCAGGAACACCCGCTCATCGCTCGCCATGGCCTGGTCGAGCGTGTGGTTGATCGCCTCGCACATGCTCATGGTCTTGACCTCGCCTTCCGGGGCGGCGGNNATCGAGGCCCGGTGCCGGCTCGCTGCGCGCGTACTCGACCGCGGCTTCGACCTCGCCGCGGGCCTCCTCCTCGATGGCCGCCAACTCCTCCTCCGCGCACACCCCTTCGTCCAGCAGGCGTTGCCGGAAGGCGGGCACCGGCGCGTTGGCGAGCGCCTGCTCCAGCGCCGCCTGGTCCATGTGCGTCTGCTCGCTGCCGAAGGCATGGCCCTGCAGCCGATGGCACACGGCCTCCACCAGCGTCGGGCCGCCACCACTGCGCGCCCGCTCCGCGGCAGCGCTCAACGCATCCAGCAGGGCCACGGGGTCATTGCCGTCGACCCGGACGCCGGGCATCTCGTATGCATCAGCACGCGCAGCCAGCGAGCGCGACCGGGTGTAGTCGGCCAGCGCCGTATACTCGGCGTACTGGTTGTTCTGACACACGAAGATCACCGGCAGTTGCC
Organism: Lysobacterales bacterium; assembly: GCA_011773845.1. Lineage (GTDB taxonomy): Bacteria > Pseudomonadota > Gammaproteobacteria > Xanthomonadales > SZUA-36 > WVWV01. The sequence continues at coordinate 17,095 of WVWV01000044.1, forward strand.
AGAGGGAGGCGAGGTTCAATGCCTCGTGAAACGCACCGATGCTGGTCGCGCCGTCGCCAAAGCTGACCGCGGTGATGCGCCCGGTGCCCTGCAGGCTCGCCGCCAGGCCCAGGCCGTTCGCGATCGGGATACCGGCCCCCACGATGCCGGTGGTGACCATCATTCCCGAAGCCGGATCGGACAGATGCATGGGCCCGCCCTTGCCCTTGGAGGTGCCGCTGATGCGCCCGTAAAGCTCCGCCATGATTTCGCGCATGGGCGTGCCCTTGGCGACGATGTCGTGAATGCCCCGGTAGGTGGTGACCATGTAGTCATCGCGGGTCAGCACCTGGGAGAGCGCCGCGGCGATGGCCTCCTGGCCGCCGCAGGGATAATACTGGAACTGCAGTTCGCCGGCGCTGAGGCTGCTCTGGATCGCCGTGTCGGCCTCGGCGATGCGCGCCATCATGCGGAACAGTTCCCGCATCCGTTCAGGAGTATCGTGTTCGGGGTGGTTTGTCTCGTTCATTGGGTTTCGGTCCCTGGTCAGGTTGAGCTCGAGCATGCACCAGCATGCGCCGGGAAGTTCGCATCCAGGTCATTCATGCCGCATGGCGGGAATTCTCCAGATGCTGGCGGATGACCCGTTTGAGGTGACGGACGATCTTGCCCTCGCTGCGCCGGATCCGTGCCGACAGACCGCCCACGCCCACCACCAGGTGCTGGTCGTGGGCGCCGGCCTTGAGGGGCGCGGTCACCGCGCCGGTATCGGGCAGGATCCGCTCATAACCCCGCGCGCACCCATCCATGCGGGCCGCGGCCACGTCCGCCAGTACCGCGTCGAGGTTCTGCTCCTGGCCCTCCAGGGCGCCGCGTTTTTGCGCACGCTCGTAGAGGCCACGAATATCCGCATCGCTGAGCGTGGAGAGGTAGGCGGCGCCGACCGCGGTGCCGAACAGCGGCGCCATGAAGCCCTCGCTCACGCGCAGCGAAATCGGGAAGCTGCCGGGCAGCACGCGGATGAACTGCATGTGAAATTCGTTGCGCATGGACAGTGTCACCGTCTCGCCGGTGAGCCGGTGCAGTTCCTCCAGCATCTCGTCGGTCTCGACGGTGCCGAGCAGCAGGTCCGGCACCCAGTCACCGAGATAGGTGACACGCAAGGATGGAAAATAACGCAGGTTTTCCGGGTTCAGCGACAGGTAGCCCAGCGTGACCAGGCTCTTGAGGATCGCGTTGGCACTCGACTTCGGATAACCCAGCGTCCGGCACACCTCCATGCCGGTCAGGGGTTCGCGCCGCTGCGCGAACAACTCCAGCACCTCCAGCACGCGGGCGACCGATTTGACGACCTCAGCGGCAGGCATGGGGGAGCCACGCTCTGGCGGATAACGCCTTGGAATGGGCAGGGTTCATATATGTGAAATTATATTCCATATATACGAATCTTACACCATTTTTGCTAAACTCTTGACGGATGAAGCATCGAGGGAGCGGCCGCGCGCCGCTTCCATAGGCAAAACCCGCCGCCGTGCCCCATGGCCGACGTACCGGGCCCTGACGAGTGAGCTGATCATGACCGCCAACACCGACAACCGTTCAACCACCCTGCTCAACAGCATCCTGGCAGCCCTGCTGTGCGCGCTTCCGCTGGCCGCCGCAGCCCAGGACGAGCCCGAGACCGGGCCCGCGACCATTGAAGAGGTGCTGGTCACCGCCGAGCGCCGCGAAGCCCTGTTGCAGGAAACCGCCATTTCCATCTCTGCGTTCAGTTCCGATGCCATTGCGCGCAATGGCATCGAAACCAGCGAGCAGCTGACCTGGTTCACGCCCGGGCTGAACATCCAGCGCGACGTGATCGGCAAGGTCGTGATCCGGGGCATCGGTACGGAAAACTTCACGGTGGCAGGCGATCCGGGCGTCGCCATTTCGATCGACGGCGCCTACCTCTCGCGCTCGAACGTCTCCATCTTCGACCTGTTCGATCTCGAGCGCATCGAGGTGCTGCGCGGGCCGCAGGGCACCCTGTACGGCCGCAACGCCACCGGCGGCGCGATCAACTTCATCTCCAACAAACCCACCGAGGACACCGAGGCCTTTTTGCACATCGACGCCGGCGATTATTCCAAGCTGCGCGTCGAAGGCGCCA
>WVWV01000044.1:19269-35234 GCA_011773845.1 Lysobacterales bacterium
GGACCTGTGGGCCGTGCGCGCCCAGCTCAGTTGGCAGGCGAGCGACAGCGTGACGGTGGATTTCAAGGCCGATGCGTATCGCGACGACAGCGTGCCGCCCCCCTACAAGTACATTGATGATCCGCTGATCTACTTCGGCGGAGTGCCGTTCCCGAACCCGCTGGCGGACGACCTGTTTCGCGTGTCCCAGGGCCTGGAACAGGACGTCCCGGGCTTCGACGTTTACGTGCCCAGCGCCGGCCGCGCGGACCAGGACAGCTTCCTGGCCACCGTGAACTGGGACATGCCCTCCGGCATGCAGTTCAGGTCCATCACGTCCTGGCGCGACATGGAGTTCGAATGGCTGAACGACGGCGATGGCATCGAAGCATTCCTGGTCACCTATGCGCAGGTGGATGAGTCCGAGCTGTTTACCCAGGAATTCCAGCTCATCTCCGATGCTGACGGTCCACTGACGTGGATCGCCGGCCTTTACTACCTCAACGAGGACTCCTCCTCGGACATCGCCATCCCGTTGCCACTGGGATTCGGCCTGCCGCTGGCAGTGCTCATCAACGGCAGCAGCGATACCGAGGCCTACGCGGCGTTTGGCGAGATTTCCTACAACTTCAGCGACCAGTGGCGGTTGAACGTGGGCGCCCGCTACTCTTACGAGGAGAAATCCGCGTTCTACGTCGACGACCGCACCTCCCTGGGCCTGCCCGCCCCGGGCATCGTCGACGACAAGGACGACTGGAGCTCGGTGACCCCCAAGATCGGCCTGGACTATTTCTGGCGTGACGGCGTGATGTTCTACGGCAACATCACCAAGGGCTTCAAGAGCGGCGGCTTCAACCTGCTGGCCGTGCAGCCCAGCTACGACGAGGAGGAAGTCATCAGCTACGAGGTCGGCGTCAAGAGCCGCTTCAACAACGATCGCACGCAGCTGAACGCGTCGTTCTTCTACTACGATTACGACGACCTGCAGGTCGGCAAGGTGGTGCAGCTGAACGCGACCATCGAGAACGCGGCGCAGGCCACCATCTACGGCGCGGAGATCGAGCTGCAGACGCTGGTCACCGACAACTTCCAGATCGACCTCGGCATCTCCTGGCTGGAGACCGAATACGACGAATTCACCACCGGCGACAAGGACCTGCCGGGCATCCCGGAAGTGAGCCTGGCCGGCAACGACTTGCCACGCTCGCCCAACCTGACCAGTTCGCTGAGCGGGCTGTACACGCTGCCGCTCGCGGCGGGCGCAGCGCTCGAGTTCTGGGGCAACTGGCAGTTTGTCGACAACCAGTTCTTCACGCCCTTCAACCGGCCAAACTTCGAGCAGGAATCCTATGACCTCCTGAATGCCAGCGTGACCTACCGCGCCAGCGAGAACTGGGACGTGGCGGTGTACGGGCACAACCTGACCGACGAGGAATACTTCACCAATGCGCTCGAGTCGGGCGTGCCCACCGCCGGCGTCGACCGCGTGGTGCCGCAATTCTTCCTGGGCGCGCCGCGCACCTGGGGCGTCCGCTTCAACTACCACTGGCGCTGAGGAGGCGCCGCGGCCAGCGAAGCCGAGGGAGCGAAACATGTCTTACTGCCACTTGAGTGACGGGGTCCCGCTGTACTACCGGGACCAGGGCGCAGGCCGGCCACTGGTGCTGCTGAACGCGCTGATGTTCACGGCGGATTACTTCTGGCAGAAAAACCTGGATGCGCTGGCCGCCGGATGCCGGGTGATCGCCCCCGACCTGCGCGGCCAGGGCCAGTCCGGCAAGCCCAACCACGGCTATACCATCCCGCGGCTGGCGGCCGACCTGGATGAGCTCCTCACGCAGCTCGAACTGGACGATGTGGTGCTGCTGGGCTGCTCGCTGGGCGGTTTCGTCAGCCTGCAATACCTGCAGGATTTCGGCGCCGGGCGGGTCGGCTCGCTGGTACTGATGGAGATGACGCCGCGTCTGCCCTCGGCCCCGGGCTGGGAGCACCCGACCTTCGGCGAATTCCCGGAGGAAGCCGCCAAGGGTTACGGCAACGCGTTGCGAGCCGACCGTAACATCTACAACGACTTCTTCCAGGCCGCCTTCCTGGAGCCGCCCTCCGGACAGGAACTGCAGGACATGATCGCGCAGACCTATCTCACGCCCACCGAGGTGGCGGCCCAGCTCGTCGACGAGATGGCCGCCCAGGACTGGCGGGACGGCCTGGGTTCGGTGACGGTCCCGACCTCGCTGTTCTACAGCTTTCCCAACAACCGCATCCTGCCCACCCCGGTGGGACAGTGGATACAACAGCAGATCCCGGGCTCGGAGCTGGTGCTGTTCGAAAACAGCAGCCATTCGCCCTTCTGGGAGGAGGCCGACAAGTTCAATCGGGAGCTGCTGCGCATCGTCGCCCCGGCGTGAGGCTCAAGAGGGGAACATCGCATGAGCCAGCCTGCCGCGCCCTGTTTCCTGTACCTCCAGATTCCGGCCGACGTGGAGTCAGCCGCCTACCTGGAAGGCGCCGCGACGCTGGCGGCAGGGCACGGCGGCAAGGTGCTGGCCGCCGCCAGGGCCGGGGCGGTCGAGTGCCTGGAGCACGGCACGCCGGCGGCGGCGGTGCTGCTGGTGGAATTCGCGGAACCGGAGCCGTTGCGGTCGTTGTGGAGCGACGCCAGGCACCAGGATCTGCTGGGAACACTCGGCGCCTCGACCGGAACCCTGGCCATGCAGGTGCCCGGCCTGCCCTACATCGGCCTGCCCGACATGCCGGACATCCCGACCACCGCGTCGGTGCGGCCGCCGGAAGGCCGCGGGCCACGGGCGTACATGGTCATCCAGGGTACCGGCACCGACCAGGAGCGCATGGACCGGTACCGGGACATCATCCTGCCCATGATCGCGGAGCAGGGCGCCTATTACACCGCGTTCGAGATCACTGGCAACGTCGAGGTGCTCGCGGGCGAGTGGCCGTGGGGCATCTACGCCATTTCGCGCTGGCCGGACCATGCCGCCGGCCACGCGTTCTGGGATTCCGAGCGTTATCAGAACGTGGCCATTCCCCTGCGCACGGGGGCAGGCACCTTTCACGTGCACTTCTTCACCGGCACGGCGGGCTAGGGCATGCCTGACGCCCCGGGGCCGGCCCGGCAGGGGCGCACGGAGGTCATTTGGAAATAGCGACATGAGCGGCTTCATCGACATCGTCTGTAACCTGTATACGCCCCAGGTCGTCGCCGAGGGCCGCGCCGGCCTGGATGAGGATTTCAAGATCCAGGTGCGCATGCCCGAGGATATGCGCGCGGGGGTCAGCATGGATGACTACCTGGCGCGCATGGACCGCGCCGGCATCGAACGCTCGTTGCTGATCGCGGTGCGCGCCGGCGACCTCAAGGTGCGCGGCTCCTTCGAGGTGCCCTACGCGTACGTGCACGAGGTCTGCGCGCAGCACCCGGACCGTTTTTCCGGCCTGGCCGGGGTGGACCCGACGCGCGGCATGCAGGGGCTGCGGGACCTGGAAAGCGCGGTGCGCGACTACGGTTTCGTCGGCGCCCACTGGTATCCGCACTGGTTCGAGATGCCACCGGACGCGGCGCAGATCTATCCCTACTACGCCAAGTGCTGCGAGCTGGACATACCGATCATGATGCAGGTCGGGCAGAACCTGGTCTACGACCGCCACCGCCGCCTGCCGTCGGTGGGCCATCCCATGTGCCTGGACCGCGTGGCCATCGATTTTCCGGAGCTGAAGCTGATCGGCATCCACGTCGGCATTCCCTGGACCGACGAGATGATCGCGATGTGCTGGAAACACGACAACGTGTATACCGCCGGCGACGCCTACGCTCCGAAATACTGGCCCAAGCAGTACGTGCACTACGCCAATTCCTATGGCCGCCACAAGGTATTGTTCGGCACCGACTGGCCGGTCATCGATCCCGAGCGGGCCGTGCGGGAAGTCGAGGCGCTCGGCATGAAGCCGGAGTCGCACCGGGCATTGATGCGCGACAACGCGCTGCGGGTGTTCCGGCTGCCCGGTCACGAGCGCCTGTGACCACCTGCGGTGGGGTGACGTGAGCAGTCGTCGGGAACAGCTGATGCGGCCCGCCGCGGGCCCGTTGCCGGACATCCCGGATTCCTTCCGCCCCCTGTCCCTGGCGGGCGGCATCCGTTCGGCCATGCAACGTGCTCCCGATAAGATCGCCCTGCGCGACCGCTTCGCCACGCGCACCTATGCGCAGCTGGTGGAACGCATCGACCGGGTGAGCCACGCCACGCTGGGCGACCTCGGGCTGGGGCCGGGCGACCATTGCGCCATCCTGTCCCTGAACCGCATCGAGTACGTGGAACTCGTGGCCGGGCTCTCGCAGGTCGGGGTCGCGGCCGCCACGGTGAACCCGCGCCTCAGCGATGCGGAGATCACGGCCATTTGCGACGACGCGGGTGCCCGGGTGTTGTTCGTGGACCCCGACAATGCCGAGCGCGCGCGCGCGTGCCGGTTTGCCTCGGTGGAGCGCATCGTCGTGCTCGGCGAGGCATTCGAGGCCTGGCTCGCAGCCGCCCATCCGGGCCACACGCTGCCGAGTGTGCCGGAGTGGCTGCCGTTTACCATCCCCTACACCTCGGGCACCACCGGGCGGCCCAAGGGCGTGCTGGTGTCGAGCCGCTCGCGGGTGCTCACGCTCTTCGGCATGGGCGTCGAGTATGCCTGCTACGCACCGGAAGACCGCTTCCTGGCGCTGGCGCCCATGTGCCACGGCGCCGGCATGGTGTTTCCGCTGGCCTCCGTGTTCTTCGGCGGGTACGCGCAATTGATGGACGCCTTCGAGCCCGAGGCGGTGCTGAAAACGCTGAACAGCGAGCACATCAGCGGAGTGTTCATGGTGCCGACCCACTTCCATGCCCTGTTCGGGCTGGAGCCCGGCACGCTGGCGGCACACCGCGAGCACGCGCTGCGGACCATCATCTCCAACGCCGCCCCGCTGCCGCAGGCCACCAAGGAGCGCATCGTGGAGTATTTCGGCGCCGGGCTGCTGCACGAAACCTACGGCTCCACCGAGGGGGGGATTGTCACCAACCTGCGCCCGCCCGACCAGTTGCGCAAGCAACAATGCGTGGGCCTGCCCTTCCCCGCCACCGAACTCAGCGTACGCGACCCGCGCGGCGGGGAATGCGCCACGGGCGAGGTGGGAGAACTCTTCTCCCGCAGCCCCTACCTGTTCAACGGCTACTGGCAACGACCCGAGGAGACCGCCGAGGCCCTGCACGACGGCTGGTGCACCGTGGGCGATCTGGCCCGCCGCGACGAGGAGGGCTACCTCTACATCGTCGACCGCAAGAAGGACATGATCATCACCGGCGGCTTCAACGTGTACCCACGCGAGATCGAGGAAACCCTGGTGCGGCACCCCGACATCCTCGAGGCAGCGGTGATCGGCGTGCCGGACGAACGTTGGGGCGAACGACTGAAAGCCTACGTGGTCACCGCCAGCGGCCGGTCGCCAGGCGTCGAGGAGATGCTGGAATTCTGCGCGGACACCCTGGCGCGCTTCAAGATTCCGCGCGAGTTCGAACGCCTGGACGCGCTGCCGCGCAATGCCAGTGGCAAGATTCTTAAAACCGAGCTGCGGACGCGGGCCGGCTAGCCCGTAATGGCATCAGAAATCCGGGTCGAGGGGCGGCAACTCGACCAACCGCTCGTTGACGTAGTGCGTGTCGAAATAAGGGCGCACCGAGGTGATCCTGCCGTCGCGCACCGTAAACCGCACGAGGTAATTATTCTCGTACAGCTCGCCACGCCGGGTCCGGCCCCGCGCCGTGTATTCCAGCGCCGCCTCTTCCCCCTCCGAGATCGCGTTGTGGATGTCCACGGTGTAGCCGGAATCGGGGTCGAACTGGCAGATCAGCGTCTGGTTGAGCCACTCCACGGCGTCGGCAATGGATGCAAAGCGCGGCGAGCGCAGGCTTTTCTGGAAGGTCCACAGCGCATCGTCGCTGCACAGGGCCAGTCCTTGCTCGGGTTCCCCGTCCCAGAATGCCTGCAGGAACCGGGTGGCGATGTCGGCGGCATTCTCGCTCACGTTTGATGCTCCCATCGGTGACGTCGATCCACCAGGGAATTATGCCAGTGCCCCGCTGGCAACCCAAATCCATCACTACCGGCCGCGCTCTTGCGTCAGGTCAATGGAGAACCTCGCCCAGCGCGCGTATAGTATTGAATAATAATACCAATAGGGGTGCGGAGCGGAATGTCCGCACCACCGAACGGGCGGCGCGTCATGGCATGGACGCGCCCAGGAGAGACCGACCATGCTCATTCATCGCAAGTGCCTGCTGGCCGCCATGCTGCTGGCCTTCTCGGGCCCACTGCTGGGCAGCAGCTGCCCGGCGGGCAACCTCATCGGGGACCCGGCGTCCCTGGCCTGGACCCATCACCCCGCCAGCGGCGGCACCGAGGAGTACTGGAGTGCCCGGCTGGAAATCGGCGAGGCCACCCTCGGCATCGGGGGCGAGACCATCACCACCCGGGTGTATCGCGTGCCGGGCACGACGGGCACCATCCCCGGGCCGACCCTCGAGGTGGTGCCGGGGCGCAAGTACGTGCTGGAGTTCCGCAACGTGCTGCCCTACGAGCCACCGGTCCAGCAGCACAACGTGTTCAAGGACCCCAACATCAGCAACCTGCACACGCACGGCCTGCACATCTCGGGCGAGAGCCCCGGCGATGACGTGACCCGCAGCTTCGAAGGCGGCGCCGGCGGCGATTTCGTGTACGACATCCCAGCGGACCACATGGGCGGCACCTACTGGTACCACGCCCATCACCACGGCTCCACCTACCTGCAGGTCTCCGGTGGCGCATTCGGCATGCTGCTGGTGGACGATCGCTTCGACCCGATCCCGGATAACGTCGCCAACATGGCGGAACGCCAGCTGGTCATCGCCTACCTGGACCCGGCCGCGGCCGGCACCGGCGGTGATACCCTGATTTCCGGCACCCTGAGCCCGACCTGGACCGTCAACGGCAAGGTCAACGGCGACCTGTGCGTGCCTCCGAACACCTGGCAGCACTGGCGGGTGCTGCTGGCCGACCGCGATGCCCGGCCGAAAACGGTGACGGTGGGCGCCGCCTGCGAGGTGGCGCTGATGGCCCGCGACGGCGTCTGGCGCACCGAGGTGCCCAAGCCGCTGACCGACAATTCGCTCAGCCTCACCGGCGCCTCGCGCGCCGACCTGGCCGTGCGCTGCAGCGGCGATGCTGAAATCTCGGTGGGCGGCACGGTGGTGGCCAATGTCTACGCCGACGGGACCGGCGACGACACCGTGCACCCGTTCGACGCGGATGGCGCATCCTCCTGGTTCTCGTATCGCCCGCACTACCTGCGCGACCTGCGCGGGGAGCCGGTGGACAACACCGAGACGGTCAACATGGGTGCGCGCACCATCAACGGCAACAAGTTCGACATCGAGGTGCCCACTTTTGCCCTGGATGCGACCGGCTTGCAGGAATGGATCCTCAAGGGGGCCCGCAACCATCCGTTCCACCTGCACATCTATCACGTGCAGATCAACGGCGCCTGCGGCGAATTCGAGGACGGCGAGTATTACGACGTGGTCGCCAACAATTGCGACATTCGCTTCGACCTCGATTCCTCGCACCCCGACTCCAGCGTTTACGAGGGCCGCACCATCATGCATTGCCACATCCTCGAGCACGAGGACCAGGGCGCGATGGGATGGCTGGACACCCTCGACCCCGAGCTGCCGGAGGGGTCCGGCTACATCATCGGGGCGCCCACGTTCCCGGCGGGCACCCCGTACCTGGCCTACCATCCGCCCGACACCGGCAGCAATCCGCCCAGCGCGCCCTCCGGGCTCGCCGCCAGCGCCGCCTCGACCACCCGCATCGACCTGGCCTGGACCGACAATTCCGGTGACGAGACGGGCTTCGACGTCGAACGCAGCACCGATGGCCAGAACTTCGGCTTCAGCGACTCGGTGGGTGCGGACACCACCACCTACGCCGATACCGGCCTGACCGCCGGCACCACCTATCACTACCGGGTGCGGGCCTTCAGCCCGAACGGGTCGTCCGGCTATTCCAACCTGGCCAGCGACACCACGCAGTCGGGCGGCACGGCCAGCGCCCTGGAGGTGGCTTCGGTAACGCTCGAGGCCGTCAGCGTCTCCAAGGGCTTCAAGTTCGGGCGGGCGAGCGTGGTCGTTCGCAACGACCTGGGCGAAGCGGTCGCCGGAGTCACCGTGACCGGTGAATTCAGCGGCGACATCAACACGGTCGAGCTTAGCGACACCACCGACGCCAGCGGCAGCACGGTGATCGACAGCACCGACGACCCGGCCACCGAAACCGTGAAGGGCAAGCTCAGCCTGAGGTTCTGCGTCACGGGTTTGAGTGGACCGCTGCCATACGAGGGCGGCGAGGTCTGCAACTCACTGTAGGCGTCCGCGCCCCCGCCGTGGCGGGGGCGCTTCGTGCCCTTCCTGCCGCGCCTCGGCGCCCGGCCGCAGCGCTGAAATCGGGAAAATCCGGCTCGAGGCCGTTGCGACGCCGTTGAGTGGAGCCATCGCGGGGCGCGGGCTTTGGCAATTGGCGGCCGACAGGTTACGCTTAGCGCGTGCAGCACGGAGGAAGGCCCGCGTGTCCCTGCTCAGCGAACTGAAGCGCCGCAATGTGTTCCGCGTGGCGCTGGCGTACATTGTGCTTGCCTGGCTGGTGCTGCAGGTGGCGGACGTGCTGGTGGATGCACTGGAACTGCCCGCGACCTTGAGCAAGACGGTGATCGCGCTGCTCGTGCTCGGTTTTATCCCGACGCTGGTATTCTCCTGGGTCTACGAGCTGACCCCGGAGGGCGTCAAGCGCGAGCGGGATGTCGTTCGCGATGAGTCGATCACGCAGGTCACGGGCCGCAAGCTCAACCTCGCGGTGCTGATCATGCTGGGCCTCGCCATCGGGCTGTTCGTCACCGACCGCTTCATGGGGCCGCGGGCACCCGCCGTGGTGCCGGCAGCCGCGCCCCCGGCGGGCGGCGGCGAGGTGCCGGTGGTTGCCGTGCTGCCGCTGCAGGCCCTGTCCACCGAGGAGGAAGGCCGTTTCCTGGCCTCCGGCCTGCACGACGACCTGCTGACGCGACTCGCCCAGCTGGATGCCTTCCGCGTGATCTCGCGAACCTCGGTGATGGAGTACGTCGGCACCACCAAGAACCTCCGCCAGATCGGCGCCGAACTGGGCGCCGGCTTCATAGTCGAGGGCGGCCTGCAGGCCATCGGCGGGCGCGTGCGCATCAACGCCCAGTTGATCGATGCGGCCACCGACGAGCACCTCTGGGCCCAGACCTTCGAGCGGCCGCTGACCACCGGCAACCTGTTCAATGTTCAGGCGGAGATCGCCGCGGCCATCGCGAAATCACTGCACGCCACCCTGAGCCCCAGGGAAGTCGCGGTGCTGGACGAGGTGCCAACCGATAACCTGCCGGCCTACGAGGCCTACCTGCGCGGACTTACCGCCCCTACCGACCTGTCCCGGCCCAGCATGTATCGGACCCTGGCGGCCTTCGAGGAGGCGGTGGATCTCGACCCTGGTTTCGCCGCCGCCTGGGCCCATCTGGCCATCGCCAACCTCCGGATTTACTGGGAGGAGGGTGGCGAGACGGGCACCGGACCGGACCCGGCGCGACGCGAGGCCGCCCGCGCGGCGCTCGAGCGCGCCCAGTCCCTCGGGCCACGAATCTGGCAAACCCCCTTGGCGGAGGCCTACTACCATTATTACGGGTTCCGCGACTACGCCGCGGCGCTGGTCGCGCTCGCCCGCGCGGAGGCGGTAGCGCCGCATAACTTCACCATCATCTCCCTGCGGGGTTTTCTGCTGCGGCGCCTGGGCCGCATGAGCGAGGCCGCCGACGTCCTGCTCCGGGCCACTCGCGGCGAGCCGAACCGGGTTGGGCACCTCCGCGAGACCCCGATCACGCTGGTCCGGGCGGACCGCTGTGCGGAAGCCCTCGAACTTCGCCAGAGTGGGCTGGAGCGGTTTCCGGACAACACCGGCGTGATCGGCATGGCCGCGTGGGTCGGCCTCTTTTGCGAGCGCGATTTCGGGTACGCGCGGCAACTGGCAGCAGGGATGCAGGTGACCACCCGGGTGGAACTGGCGAGCAAGTTCGAACTGCTGGCCTTCAGCGATGACCTGCAGGCCGCCATTGCGGCCCTCGAGCAACTGAGCCCGGCCATCCTGCGAGACCCCGTGAACCGCCTGGTCGCCAGCAACCTCCTGGCGTGGGGGTACCGCACCGCCGGGCAGCCGGAGCAGGCCGAGGCGGCGCTGGCGGCGGCCATGGAAGCCGCAGGCGAAATCCCGGAACACGGCCCGGGAATCCTGGCGCACCGCGCAGTGACCGCCGCCTTGCGGGGCGACGCGGAGGCGACGCTCGGGCTCGGCCGCGAGGCACTGGCCGCGATGCCCGAGGACGCCTTGGTCCGACCCGACATCCGCACGGAGGTGCTGCGTGCATGGGCCATTGCCGGTCTGCTCGAGCCGGCCATGGAACAGCTGGCCGTGCTGCGGGACGAGTCAGGCCGGACCTGGTTCGCCCTCAACCGCTACGACCCAATGCTCGAGCCGTTGCGCCAGCACCCGCGGTTCGAGGAGCTGCTGCCGCCCGGCGCCTGATGCCCGGGCGGGGCGAAGCCCCCTATTTCAATTCGACCAGCACCAGCTCCCAGGCCTCCTCGGCGATGTTCCGCGGCAGGTGCAAACCCGCCGGGATGAACAAGACGTCACCGGCTCCAGCCTCGATTTCTTCGGTGCTGCCGTCGGGCATCGTCATCTCCACCAGGTGCTCGGTGAGAAACACCGCCACGCTATCGGGGTGGTAGTGCATCACCGATGCCTCCCCGGGCCCGTAGGCGATCCGCACGATGCGTACGCGCTCGTTCTCGAACTCGGTGCTGTAATGCGCTGGATCCACCACGGTGGAATCAGGACCGTCCGGCTCCGCCATGGACGGAGCACCCGGCTTGAGCTCGATCTCGACCAGCTCCAGGGGATGCTCGCCGACGTTGCGCGGCATGTGCATGACCGCCTCGGTGAAATTGGCATCGCCGGCACCCGCCACCATTTCCTCGGTGCTGCCGTCGGGCATCGTCATCTCGACCAGGAGTTCGGTGAGAAACACCGCCACGCTGTCGGGGTGGTAGTGCATCACCGATGCCTCCCCGGGCCCGTAGGTGATCCGCAAGATGCGCACGCGCTCGTTCTCGAACTCGGCGCTGTAGTGCGCCGCGTCCACCACGGTGGGATCGGGACCGCCGGCAACTTCCGGCGCCGCCGGCTCGGGCGCCAGCTCGGGCGCAGCTTCGGCAGCCGGCTGTGGCTCAGGCGCTGCCTCGGGCTCGGACTTGGAGCAGGACACACCCCACAGCAGGGATGTGAGCGCGAATATCAGAATCGTTTTCCAGGACATGACAAGACCTCCTCAACTGGAGAACGCCAGTCTAGCCCAGCAGCAGGCGCAAGAGAACAAGGGAAAGCAGCGGCACACCGCGGCGTCGAAACCGCCCCCGCCGCGCGTCAGTGGCGGCCGATGTGGCGCGAGCCGATGTCCGCCAGGGTGGGCGTCCCCATTTGCCCCATTACCAGGGTCAGCTCGGCCTGCAGCAACTCCAGCGCGCGCGCCACCCCGGCCTGGCCGAACGCCGCCAGGCCCCACAGGTAGGCACGCCCGACGCAGACCGCATCCGCGCCCATGGCCAGCGCCTTGAAGATGTCGGTCCCGCGCCGGAATCCGCTGTCGACCAGCACCGGGGCCCGCCCGTCCACGGCCGCCACCACCTCCGGCAGGCTGTCCAGCGCGCCCCAGCCGCTGGCCTCTGCGCGCCCGCCGTGGTTGGAAACGTACACCGCGTCCGCTCCATGCGCGATGCAGGCGGCGGCGTCCTCGCCAGTGACGATGCCCTTCACCACCAGCTTCATGCCCGTCGCCGCACGGATGCGCGCGAGGTAGTCCCAGGTCATGCCCGGCGTGGAGAACGCTTCTTCGCGGGCGCCGGTCTCGAAATACATCGGCTTGCGCTCCAGCCAGTCGGCGTGACCCGGCGCATGGCACTGCTCGCAGTCACGTCCATCCTTGCGCGCATAGTAAGCCTCCAGCACGCGGTTGCTGCCGCTGTTGAGGTCGACCGTCAACACCACCACCGGCGCCCCGGCGCGTTCCGCACGCTGCAGCATACGGCGGGCCACCGACCAGTCGCTGGTGGGGTATAGCTGGAACCACACCGGCTCACCGCGGGCCTCGATCACTTCCTCGATGCCGTGGGTGGACACGTTGGACAGGATCTGCAGGTGCCCACGCTCGCGGGCCGCCCGGGCCGTGGCCAGTTCGCCCCCGGCATGGAAGGCCCGCTGGCTGCCGGCCGGTGCCAGCACGATCGGCGAGCCCAGCGACTGGCCCAGCAACTCGGTGGTGGTGTCGATTTGGCGGGTGTCCACCATGCGCATGGCGCGCAGGTAGACCTTCTCGAACGCCGCGCGATTGGACCGCAGCGTCTCGTTGCCGTCGGTGCCCGTGGCCAGGTACCCGTAATGAGCGGTGGGCAGCACCTCGCGCGCCACCCGGTGCAGGTCGAATACGTCCAGCGCATCCTCCGGCGCGGTGACGAGATGAGCCAGGCGTTGCAGATCGGCGTCGGTGGCGCCCTCGGCTGCCAGCAGGCGGTACGGGCCAAGCGCCGCCAGCAGCGGGCTGGCAGCCAAAAACTCCAGAAATTTGCGGCGCGCCAGGGTCTCCATGCGCTCAACATACACCAGCGCCGGACGCCATGGGTAATTGTCGTTGATAATTGCAGGTGGGCGGCTATGCTTAGGGCACCACCACGGAGAGCCGGCAATGAAACGAACATTCCAGAACGACCCGGAAGGCAACCGCCTGCCGCTGAAATTCGACAACACCACCAATGGCGAATACCTGCCCCAACCCCTGCCCGAGCACGTGCGCCAGACCTGGCGCACCGCCGCCCGCTGGGCCGGGGACAATGCCCGGCGCCTCAACCAGGGTCGCCGCGAGTTCCTCGTCTCACTGACCGGCGCCGCCACCTGCCTGCTCGNNGGAGGCCGCGCTGGGCAAGAAGGAATTCATCTTCGACATCCAGAGCCACCATTTCGACCCGGTGGACCACTGGCAGGCAGCCACGCCGTGGACCGAGGTGGTGAAGCAGACCGCCGCCAGCACCGGCTGCAACGTGCTGCCCGACCAGGAATTCGGCCACATGGTCTGCACCGACGCGCGCGCCTTCGTGCGCGAGATGTTCATGGACAGCGACACCGACTCGGCCGTGCTGTCGTTCGTGCCGACCAACGAGGCCAACATGCCGCTGAGCTACACGGAGGCCTCCGCCACCCGCCAGATCGTCGAGGCCATGCCCGGCAAACGCCGCCTGCTGCTGCAGGGGCGCATCATTCCCAACCTGCCCGGCGACCTCGAGCGCATGGACGAGGTGCGCGAGAAATGGGACATCTCGGCCTGGAAGACCTACACCCAGTATGGCGAGAACTACGAGGGCGGCTGGTGGCTGAACGACGAGCAGTACGGCCGGCCGTTCCTGGACAAGGTGCGCGCCTCGGGGGTGAAGACCATCTGCTGCCACAAGGGCTTGCCGCTGCCCTTCCCGCTGATGGGCGAGACCAACCTCGAATACCGCTTCAGCCGGGACGTCGGCCCGGCCGCGGCGGCCTACCCGGACATCAACTTCATCATCTACCACTCCGGCTACGACCCCGGCCTGCCCGAAGGTCCGTTCGTGCCGGGCGCGCCGCGCTCGGGCACCGACAGCCTGGTGCAATCGGTGCTGGACGCGCAGCTGGGCCACGGCTCCAACGTCTACGCCGAGCTGGGCTCTACCTGGTGGGAGGTGATGAAGGCGCCGGACCAGGCCGCACACCTGATTGGCAAGCTGCTCAAGTACCTGGGCGAGGACAACGTGCTGTGGGGCACGGACTGCATCTTCTATGGCTCGCCGCAGGACCAGATCCAGGCCTTTCGCGCTTTCCAGATCTCCGAGGAATTCCAGGAGCAATACGGCTACCCGAAGATCACCGATGCCATCCGCGCCAAGGTGTTCGGGCTGAGTTCGGCGCGGGTGTTCGGCATCGATGCGGGGGAGGCGGCCGAGCTGGCGACCGCCGACGCCATCGGGCGCGCCCGCAGCGAGTACCGGCAGCGCCCGGACCCCACCTTCCGGACCTACGGGCCGAAGACGCGACGCGAGTTCCTGGCCCTGGCCCGCGCGGAACACGGCTGAGCAACGGCCCGCTGGCGGCCGGGCGCCCCCGTGCGCCCGGCCGGTGTTTGTGTCACGGTGAATTTTGTGGTAAAATGACGAGTTTTCAGATAGTTAGCCCAAATTTGGGCACGAAGGAGCTACCATTTTCAAGCCAGGAGATACCATCCAGCACCACCAGCACGGCATCGGCACCATCAAGTCCATCCGCGAGCGGCGGTTGGGAGGACCGGCGCCCGCGAGCTACGTCGAAATCTACTTTCCCCGCAGCGAGCTGACCCTGTCCATGCTCGAGGGCGAGTTGCCCAGCGTGGCGCGCAGCATCATCAGCGCGCGCCAGGCGCGCAAGCTGCTGAGCGAGCTCAACCACTGGCAGGGCGAGGTGAAGGCGCAGTGGAAGGCGCGCGCCAACGCCCACCAGGCCGCCATCGAACGCGGCGACCCGTTCGAGTATGCCAAGGTGTTCAAGGGCCTCAGCCGCCTGGAGGCGAACGGCACGCTGCGCGCCCAGGACCGCGCCCACCTCAACCAGACGCAGGAACTGCTGACCGAGGAACTGGCCTGGTCGCTGGGCAAGACCCCGGAACAGGCCCGCGACCTGCTGGCCCGCGCCAGCGCTTCCTGACACAACACCGCCAGCAACCCCGGCGCGCGTCACCGCGCGCCGGGGTTCCGCATTACGGGGTACCGGTGACGCGTTCGATGTAGATCCTGCCGGCGGGCCGCGGATCTATCACGACACTCTCGGGGCACGACGGCTTGCTGGACACCGTGCAGCGACAGGTCTGCGGCTCCCCGCGCCGATTGGTATTGGTGCCGAACACCCCGCTGGTGTAGCCGGCATTGAAATCGCCGGTGAAATCATTGCTGGCCAGCGTCGGGCAGCGCTCTCCACCCTGAACGCAGTAGCCGCCGAAATGGAAGCCGTAGAGCTGGGGTACGCCCGCCATGTCCGTGCTCACGGTGCGAACCTTGGCCCACCACTGGCCGTCGGCCCCCGCCACCACCGGGCTGCGCAGCCAGAATTCGTAGATGCCCTGCCTTGCTACGCCGGCCTCCTCGTCCCAATATGAACCAGTCTTCGTCCGAGCACTTCCGGAGTACGGGCCTGGCCAGGTACTCGGGATCCCGTCAAAGCACTGCTCCGGCACGATCGCGGTGCCGCGGATCTCGGTCAGCGCCAGCAGGTTCAGCAGTGACGGGGGAATGTTGAAGAATGGTGCCTGCACCGCGCCGAGGAAATCGCAGACCTGGCTCGAACAGGTCACCGTGCCCACGGCGGTGAAGCTCGTCTGCACGCAAGCATCTGGATAGGACGGGTTATCACAGTCCTCTGGATCGCCATTACCCTCATCGCCAAAGAACACCGTCACATCCAGCGTGATCTCCTCGCCCGGCGGGGGCGGGGGCGGTTCCGGGGGCGGGTCTTCAGCGCATTCCACGGGGTTTTTCGACGCGTAGCGGGGGTTCTCGCAGTTGCCGGCGTACGCGCCGAGCGCGAACAGCGCCACGCAGGCGGTGATCAAAAGGAACAACATTGTTTTCGGGATATGCATCGCTCACCTCCATCTGCACGGGTGGATTCCTCGCGTCCGCCAGGCGGGTGAGCGGGCGGTCGTCTGCCCGGCATGGCACGGCCCGCCCCGCGCGGGCAATGGCATGGCGCGGGCCCTGGGTTCCGGGGAGATGTCCTTGGGTAGCACAGGCGGGGGC
>WVWV01000044.1:35256-95516 GCA_011773845.1 Lysobacterales bacterium
CCAGTACGTCGGCGAAGGCGGCCATGCCGTTGGAGGCGTACAGCCCCTCCAGCACGATGCGCCCGAAGGCGGCGTGGGTGGCCTCGCCCATGCGGCGCAGGTCGGGGATGGCGCCGCCGGAGCGGACCAGGAAGCCATGGCAGAAGCCGCAGTGGTTGTTGTAGAGCCGCTCGCCCCGCGCCACCACCGCCTCGTCGAGGTTCGCCAGGTGCTGGGCCGGAATGCTGCGGTCCGCCAGGTTCGGCGGCGGCAGCGTCTCGTCGCCCCCCAGGCTGAAGACCAGCAACCGGGCGGCGTTGCCGTACCTGGCCGAGGCCCATACCTCCGGGCCCGGGCCCTCGCCGCCGAACAGGTTGCCGCCGCCCGAACCGGTGATGATGGACACGTATTGCACGCCGTCGTGCATGAAGGACACGGGCGAGGCCAGGATCGAGCTGTAGGCGTTGAACCGCCAGAGTTGCTCGCCGCTGTCCTTGTCATAGGCGGTGAAATGCCCGGTGGCGTCGCCCTGGAACACCAGCCCGCCGGCGGTGCCGAGCACCCCGCCGTTCCAGAAGTGCGGCAACTCCACCGCCCACCGCTCGTCGCCGGTCAGCGGGTCGAAGGCCTTCAGGAACCCCTTTTCCTCCGGCTGCTCATCGATGTTGTCGATGATGCGGCGGGCCAGTTCGCCGAGTTCGACGCCGAGGTTCCACATTCCGTAGCGCCGCTGGAAGCCGCCGGTGTCCTGCCACTCCCGGTCCATGCTGTAAATGAACGCGGCCTGCTGCACGGGCAGGTAGACCAGCCCGGCCGCGACGTCCACGCTCATGGCCTGCCAGTTGTGGGCGCCGAGCGGCCCGGGCAGCACCCAGCGCGCCTGCTCGAGGTAGGCGAGGTCCGGGTTTTCCACCGGGCGGCCGGTGGCCAGGTCCACGTGCGTGGCCCAGGTCACCGCGGCGAAGGGGTGGGCACGCAGCAGGCTGCCGTCGGCGCGGTCGATGACGTAGAAAAAGCCGTTCTTGGGGGCCTGCAGCAGCACCTTGCGCATCTGCCCGTCCACTTCCATGTCGGCCAGCGCCATGTCCTGGGTGGCGGTGTAATCCCAGTTTTCCGCCGGCACGGTCTGGTAATACCACTTCATGCGCCCGCTGTCGGCGTCCACCGCCACGATGGAGGCCAGGAACAGGTTGTCGCCGCCGCCGGGCGAGCGGATGGCGCGCGCCCAGGGTGCGCCGTTGCCGGTGCCGAGATACACCTGGTGGAAATCGGGGTCGTAGACGATCGAGTGCCAGACGTTGCCGCCACCGCCCACGTCCCACCACTCGCCGGTCCAGGTGCGGGCGGCCAGTTCCATCTCGGGGTGCTCGAAAGGCTCCGCCGGGTTGCCCGGCACGGTGAAGAAGCGCCATACCAGCGCGCCGGTCTCGGCATCGTAGGCGGACGCGTAGCCGCGCGTGCCAAGCTCCGAACCGCTGTTGCCGATGTAGATCTTGCCGGCCGCCGCCAGCGGCGCGCCGGTGATGGAATAGGCGCGTGAACGGTCGGTGACGGTATCCACCTCCCACACCTTCGCGCCGGTGGCCGCATCCAGCGCGTGCAGGCGACCGTCGAGCGCGCCCAGGTAGACCCTGCCGCGGTACACCGCCACCCCGCGGTTGATCACGTCGCAGCAGGTCTTGCGCGCATACTCTCCCGACACCTGGGGATCAAAGCTCCACAGCACCTCCCCGCTCTGCACCTCGATGGCGAACACCCGGCTCCAGGAGGTGGTGATGTACATCACCCCGTCAACCACCAGCGGCGTCGATTCCTGGGTACGGTTGGTGTTCATGTCGCGATACCAGGCGAGCCCGAGTTCACCGACGTTCTCGCGGTTCACCTGCGTGAGCGGCGAGAAGCGGTGGCCCCGGTAGTCGCGGCCGTGCGCCAGCCAGTTGCCGGGCTCCGAGTCGGCGGCGATGATGCGCGCGTCGTCGACCGCGCCCATGGCGGGCGGCGCGGGCGTCTCCCCGGCCGCGGGCGGCGCCGGCGCCGCGGAGGGATAGAACATGTAGATCACCGCAAAGACGGCGAGGGCGATACCGGCCCAGATGAAGACCCAGATGAACTTCCGCATGGATGACTCTCCTCCGAACGGCCTCAATATAACAGAGCGGGGCGGGGCGGCCGCGAGCGGCTCATCCCGGGTGGGGCCAGCGCACCAACCGTCCGAGCAGCGCCCCGTGCCGGTCAGCGCGGTGCGCGTCGGGGTCGTCGATGGAGGGCACGCCCGCCAGGGCCTCGAGGTAGGCGGGCGGGAAGCCGTGATAGCGGGCGCCGCACAGCACCAGGGCCTTGTACCAGTGGAAGGGCCGCAGGCGCTCGTCGTAGTGGCTGGCCATGGCCAGGTAGGTGAGCGAGCGAATCGTCACGCCCTGCAGCCGGACCGCGATTTCCCCATGCTCGTAACCGGCGCCCAGGCCCTCGGCTGCGTCCAGGCCCGGCAGCTCGCGCGCCGCCATGCGGTAGACGGCGACGTGCGCGTGGTGGCCGGCGGCCTGCGCCAGCGTGCACTTAGCGGAACCGTCCTGGCCGCGCTTGGCGAACACCAGGCGGTAACCGGGCAATTCCATGGTGGCGACCAGCCGCGCGGATGCGGCCCGCTCGGCCAGGCGCCGCGGGTGCAGGTTGGAGCCATAGGCCAGGTAGTGGATCACCCTGGCTGCCGTGGGCTGCCGCGCCGAGCTGCCGGGCGATCCGTCATCCCGGACAGGCGCCTACTCGATGGTGAACTCGTGCACCATGCCGCGGGCGCCGTATTCCTCGGAAACCCAGGCGTAATGGCCCGGTTCCAGGGTGACCGTGAGGTAGCCGGTGCGGCCGGCCGACTGCTGCTCCATGCCGCCCAGCGAGTAGGCCGGCGCCGGTGCGCGGAATTGCGCGAAGTCCATCCAGTCCATCCACGCCACGATCGCCTCCACGGTCTCACCCTCGCCAAGGCGGAACAGGTTCAGGTCGTGCCGGGCAAAGCCCTCCGGCGTCTCGGCCGAGTGCACGGCGATGGTGTGCGTGCCGGCGCGGAGTTCACCCGCCACCCCGATGGCGTAATTGCTGAGCGTGAGGGTGACATCGGCGGCCGGTGGCTGCGCCCCGGCCGTGGGCCCGGTTACGGTCAACTCGCGCATCATGCCGAGCTCCGTGTGCCAGGTGCCCTCAGGCGTCTTGACATAGCACTCCAGGTTGTAGGTGCCCGGGGGCAGATACACGGTCGTTTCGGCCGTCTCGCCAGGTTCGGTGAGTGCCGGGCCGCCCGCGAAGTCGAGTTCGCTGAACCACCACTCCGGCAGCTCGGTGAACAGCGCTTCCCAGGTCTCCGCACGGCTGGCCTCACCGGCCGCATAAGCGTTCCACACGGCCCCGAACACCCCGATGGCCTCGTCCATGAACCGGCCCCAGCTCACGCCGTCCGGCAGCCGGTAGACCGACAGAAAATGCTCCTGGGCACCGGCATTGACCATGCGCAGCGTCACCCATCCTCCGGCGATCGCATCCGGTGACTCGAAGCCGAAATCGTAGGCGATGACCTCAACTACCGGCGGCGCGGGCACCGGGGTCTCGGTCTCGGGTTCGGCCGGTACCTCTGCCGCGGGCCGACAGGCGGCCAGCGTGGACAAGGCGGCTGCCAGCAGCCACCTCCGCTTCGCTTGCGTGCGGTTCATGACAACGCTCCATTGGTTCCGTTGGGATGTCGCACATTTCACCGCGCGCCGTGGCAAATGTCCACCGCCGGCCGCGGGGAGCCCATAGCGCGGATCGCTTGCAAGCGCCGTGCGCGATTGCAATCATGGGCCAACTCACCACCATGGGACCCCGCCATGCAGATCCGATCGACCCTCCAAGGGGGGCTGGCCGCGGCGGTGCTGACCGCCGGCCTGGCGGCCTGCACCGTCACCCATGAGGCCCCCGCGCCGGCGCTGTCGCTGTCGCCCGAACCGCTGATCGGCAAATTCGTGTGGCACGACCTGATCACCGACGACATCGAGGGCTCGCGCCGCTTCTATGGCGGGCTGTTCGGGTGGTCGTTCGAGGACAGCCAGCGCCCGGGTGGCGGCGAATACACACTGATCCGGGCCAACGGCCGTTACCTCGGGGGCATACTGTACCTGCCCGACCCGGGCGACGGCACCGAGTACTCGCGCTGGCTGGCTTACCTGTCGGTGGCAGACGTGGACCGGGCCGTGGCCACCAACGGCGATTTTGGCGGCGAGGTACTGCGGCCGGCCCGCCAGGTGGGCCAGGTGGGGCGCGCGGCGGTGATCAGCGACCCGCAGGGTGCCGTGGTGGGCCTGCTGCGCAGCGACCGCGGCGACCCCGACGACAGCGCGCCGGAGGCGCCGGGACAGATCGTGTGGAACGAACTGCTGGCCGTGGACGAAGCGGAGGCCGCGGACTTCTACGGCGCCCTGGCCGGCTACGATGTGCGGCGGCTTGCCCGGCGCGGCGGCGAATACTACGTGCTGGAGGCCGGGCAGACCCCGCGTGCCGGCGTGCTGGAAAACCCGCTGGACGGCATCCAGCCGGCGTGGCTGACCTACTTCGCGGTATCGGACCCGGCCGCCGCCGCCGCCCGGGTGGAGGCGCTGGGCGGCACCGTGCTGCTGGCGCCGGCACCCGAGTTGCGCGAGGGCACCATGACGCTGGTGGCCGACCCCGGCGGCGCCCTGCTGGTTCTGCATCAGATGATCCCGGGCATGCGAGGCTGAGGCGATGGGCAAGGCGATCAGGATCCTGCTGTTCACGGCCCTGGCGGCGAGTGGCCTGTTGCTCAGTGGCTGCTCGGCCAACGTCGGGGTGGGCATGAGTGTCGGCGCCCCGGTCGGCAGCAGCGGTTACGTGCGGGTGGGCACCAGCACCGGGCGCTGGTATTAGCCGGCACGCGGCCGCAAGGGCGAGGCGAGACCAAAAAAAGGCCGGAGCGAGGCTCCGGCCAGTTGCATTGGGTGCGCGCCGGCCAGCCGGCGAAGCGCTCAGGCCTCCGTGCTCAGCGCCCGCTCGATGGCCAGCTGCAGGTGCTGCGTGTGGGCCGCGGTGGCCGCATTCACGTTGCGCTTGCGCGCCAGCAGATCCTGAATCGAGTTGAGGCTGTACAGGGCCATCGATTGCGCCGGGTAGTGGTAATTCTTCCGGGCCTCCCCGTTGACCATCGCAGCCAGGCGGGTAACGTACTCCAGCTGCAACTGCTGGCGGAAGCCGTTGACGTTACCGCGGGCGTCAGCTGCGAAGATCGCATCGGTGAGGTCGTTGATCACCGCGGCCAGTTCGTAGCCGTTACCGTACAGCTCGCTATCCGAGATGCGCTTGAGCACCACGGGGTGCAGCAGATGGTCGAGCACGCCTTTCTGGATGGCCAGCACGGCGTCGTGCACCTTCGGGTCCTCGGTGGCCTCGGAGTGATCGAAGCCGCGGCGCTCCCTGGCGGTGCGGCGCAGCAGCTGGTCGGGGAACCGGAACGCGCCGGGCGCGAATACCTGCTCCGCCAGCACTTTCATGGCCTCGCGCTGGTCGTCCTCGGCCACGGGCTGGAACGGCTCCGCAGCGCCGTCCTGACCGACCATGGCGCGGTCGACGTACACTCCGCCGATGTACCGCGATACCACCTGCGCACTGCGGCTCCACAGGTTGAGCATGACGCCAACTCCCTCCCAGGTCTCCTCGTAGGACTTGCCTGCTTCCGGGGTCCACTCCGCCATGCGATTGAGCGTGTCCTGCATCAGGGCCATCTGGCCCGAGGCATAGGCCACCGGGTTCGAGGACATGTCATAAATGTTCACCCGCGGGTCGATGGCCTTGCCGGGTGAGCGCATGTCGTCAGCGTCGTTGCCGAATACCAGTTGCGGCTCGGTCGAACGCGCCAGGATCGCCTCCAGGCGCTCCGCCTCGGCCTGCGCATCGTCCAGCGCGGTCGAGTAGCCGTACTCGATGAACCAGTGATCGTATGAACCCGGCTCGGTCTGGTAGAACAGGGTCTGCTGCTCCGGCGAGGGCGCGAAGTTCACCGCCGGGTAATCCATGACCGAACCCGCCAGCCCCTGGCGTGCCACCGCCTCCGGGTCGAACGCCTCCTCGGGGGTCAGCAGGTGGGTGGCCTTCATGTTGTGATTCATGCCCAGGGTGTGCCCGATCTCGTGCAGGATCAGGTAGTGCATGGTGTCGTGCACCAACTGCTCCTCCAGTTCCGCGCCGTAGCCGGCGGCCGCGGCGGCGGTCCGGGCGAAGGCGGTATTGGTCTGGATGGCGTGGCCCAGCGAACAGAAGGCGGGGGCGAAATTGGGGTTGGACGCGGGCGCGGCCAGGGCCGGATCCTCCTGGATCAGGTTGCGCGCGCGCGAAAAGCGGCTCATGAACGCATACTCGAGCATCACGTCCGCGCCGAGCACCTGCCCGGTGCGGGGGTTCGCGAAGTGCGGCCCGTAACCACCGAACGGCGGGTTCGGCGAGGACGTCCAGCGCAGCACGTTGTAGCGTATGTCACCGGCGTCCCAGTCCGCATCGTCCGGCTGCACCTTGACCACCATCGCGTTCTTGAAGCCCGCGCTCTCGAAGGCCTTGTTCCACTCCAGCGCGGCATCGCGGATCAGGTCGCGCCATTCCAGCGGCGTGGTGTTCTCGATCCACCAGGTGATCGGCTCGACCGGCTCCGACAATTCCGCTCCGGGGTCCTTCTTGACCAGGTGCCAACGCCGGATCACGTCGCGGTAAGGGGTGGCCTCATGCGAGGTGAGGTCGGTGACCTGGAAATCGAAAAACCCGATGCGTGGATCGGCGAGCCGCGGACGGTAGTCGTTGTCGGGCATCTCGATGAAGCTGTGCACCACCCGCAGTGAAACGTTGCGGGCATCGGTGACCGCCGCGCTGCCATACACCTTGGGCTCGGGGTTGTGGTAGACGTACTCCACCTCGACATCCGTGTTCTGCGGGTAGCTCCGCAGGTTCAGGACCTTGGTCTTGGCATTGTCCAGCTTGCCCAGCGCGAAGGTGGTTTTCGGGTCGGCATCCGGGTTCGGCGTCGGCCTTATCTGGATCAGCGCCTCGCTGGCGAAGATGCCGTCGGCCTTGATCAGCAGGTCGCCGCTCGCCTCATCCTCGGCCAGAATCTTCTCGACCGCCAGCACGGCATCGGAGATGTTGGCCTCGGATGCGCGCGCCAGGGGGCTTTCCGGATCGAAGTAGAAGGCGGTGTTCCGCTGCACGATCTCGAGCTTGTCGAAACGCCGCTCGATGGTGAAGACGCCGGTCGGCCCGTAAGCGCCCCGGAAGATGAAGCCGGCATCGACCAGGCCATTGGAAACCTGCACCCAGTAAATGTGCTCGCGCCCGAGTTGATCGGCCCGCACCAGCATGCTGGTTTCTCCGGTCTTGCGATCGCGGAACAGCGTGAACAATCCTTCGTGGCGGTCGGCGTTCTCGGTCAACTGCGCAATGGTCTTGGGGGCCTCCTGCTGCTTGCCTTCGGGCTCGCCCTCGCCACTCTCGCCATTCTCGCCGTGCTCGTCCGCGCCGAGCGCCAGGGGCAGCGCCAGCAGGCAACCCAACAGGGCGCGGTGTATGAATCTCAGCATTGAATCGGTCATGAATCCTTCCAGGTTTTAAATGGGATTGGCGCGGGCCGATCGCTCGACCTCACGCCTCGTTACCGCCGTCGCCGCGGCGACGGCCCGAAAAGTGCGCGGATTCTATCAGAATCTCCGGCCGCGCTGATGTGAAATAAGTATGGGGTGCGGCCCTGCGGGCCCGTCACACGCCGAGGAAATGAATGATACCGGCGGCCGCCTGGCGGGCATCGGCAATGGCCGTCACCACGAGGTCGGCCCCGCGCACCATGTCCCCGGCGGCGAAAATGCGCCGGTTGGTGGTCTGGAACGCCATCTCGCTGTCTGCCCGGGCGACCACCAACCCCTGCTCGTCGATCGCAACGCCGAATTCCTCCAGCCAGTCTGGCGGCGAGGCATTGAAGCCGAACGCGATGATGACCGCGTCGGCGTCGAGGCACTGCTCGCTTCCCGGTACCGGCTGCGGGCGCCTGCGACCGGAGGCGTCGGGGGCCCCGAGCCGCGTTTCGACCACCCGCACGCCGGTGGCGCGCTGGCCTGCCTCGAGGGTTTCGATGGCCAGTGGCTGCATGTTGTAACGGAACCGCACGCCTTCCTCGGTGGCGTGCTCCACCTCGCGCTGGGAGCCCGGCATGTTCTCACGGTCGCGGCGATACAGGCACTGCACCTCGCGGGCACCCTGCCGGACTGCGGTGCGCACGCAATCCATGGCGGTGTCGCCACCGCCCAGCACCACCACCCGCTGGCCGGCGAGATCGATCCACGGGTAGTCCCCGGGCGGCATCTGCAACAGGTGGCGGGTGTTGCCGATCAGGTAATCGAGGGCGGCATAGACGCCCGGCGCATCGCGCCCCGGCAGCCCGCCATCAATGGCGCGGTAGGTGCCGAGCGCCAGGAACACCGCGTCGTGGTTGGCCAGCACCTCGTCGAAAGAGATGTCCTCACCGATGGTCGCGCCCAGCACGAAGCGGATGCCCATGCCCTCCAGGATGGCGCGGCGCGTCCTGATCACGGCGTGTTCCAGCTTGAACTCCGGGATACCGAATGACAGCAGCCCGCCAATCTCCGGATGGCGGTCGTAGACGATGGCCTGCACGCCGTTGCGCACCAGGATGTCGGCGCAGGCCAGCCCGGCCGGCCCGGCGCCGATGACCGCCACCCGTTTGCCGCTGTCGCGCACGTGCGACAGGTCGGGGCGCCAGCCCTGCGCGAATGCGGTATCCGTGATGTGACGCTCTATGGCTCCAATGGTCACCGCACCGTAGCCCGTATTCAGGGTGCAAGCGCCCTCGCAGAGCCGGTCCTGCGGACAGATCCGCCCGCAGATTTCGGGCAGGCTGTTGGTTTGGTGTGCCAGCTCGGCGGCTTCCACGATGCGGCCCTCCGCCGCCAGCTTGAGCCAGTCCGGAATGTAGTTGTACACCGGGCACTTCCACTGGCAATAGGGATTGCCGCAAGCGATGCAGCGTTCCGCCTGGCCGGCGGCCTCCTGCGGGCGGTACGGGTCGTAAATCTCACGGAACTCGTGGCGGCGCGCCTGGAGGTCGTGCTTGTGCGGTTCGCTACGGGCGCGATCCACGAACTCGAAACGTTGCCGGATGGTGAGTTTCTGCATCGTCAACGCACCAGCGTGATCGGCACCCGGGCGGCCGGTGCGGCGCCGGCCTCGCGCCGGGGCTCCACCACCCGGAAGTGGAATCCGAAGTGCTCGAACTCGTCCAGCAACTTGCCAGCCCACTGGCTGCCGGTGGCCTCAATATGGCGCCGCAGCAAGGCGCGGACCAGTTCCGCATCACGGCTGTCGCGGGCGGTGTCCAGGTCCCGGATCTCCACGCTGTCCCTATTGCAGCGCTGCTTGAAGGTCTGCTCGAGGTCGAGCACGAATGCTCGTCCACCCGTCATACCGGCCGCGAAGTTGGAACCGGTGCGGCCCAGCACCAGCACGGTGCCGCCGGTCATGTACTCGCAACCGTGGTACCCGACGCCCTCGACCACCGCGGTGGCGCCCGAATTGCGCACCGCAAAGCGCTCGCCGGCGCGGCCCGCGGCGTAGAACTCGCCGCCGGTGGCGCCGTACAGACAGGTGTTGCCGCAAATCACGCTGCGCTTGGCGACGATCCCCGCTTCCGGGTGCGGTGCGATGGCAATCCGGCCACCTCCCATGCCCTTGCCAACATAGTCGTTGGCATCGCCGTGCAGGTGCAGGTGCATGCCCGCGGTATTCCAGACGCCGAAACTCTGCCCCGCCGAGCCGGTAAAGCGAAGCACGAACGGGTCGCCCGGCAGCCCGCCACGGCCATGCACCCGGGCGATCTCGCCGGCCAGCGCGGCACCCACCGAGCGGTCGTAGTTGCGGATCTCGAAGTGGTGCGCGGCGCCATGGCCTGACCGCAGCGGCTCCGCGAACGCCTCCAGGATCTCGCGGTTCAGCCGGCCCTCGTCATGCGGCCGGTTGCGCAGTCCGGCATAGCCCGCGCCGCGCGCCCCGCCAATTCCCGCACTGGCCAGCACCGGGCCGAGATCAATGCGCCGCTGCCGCGGCGTTAGGGAGGGATTGTCCTGCGGCCCGATGCGTTCCAGCAGGTCGCTGCGGCCGATGATGTCCTCCAGACGCTCGAAGCCGAGCAGCGCGAGGTACTCGCGGATTTCCTCGGCCACGAAACGGAAATAGGCCATGACCCGCTCCGGCAGGCCCTCGAAGTGTTCCCGCCGCAACTGCTCGTCCTGGGTCGCGACCCCGGTGGCGCAATTATTGAGGTGACAAATGCGCAGGTACTTGCAGCCCAGCGCAATCATCGGGCCGGTCCCGAAACCGAAGCTGTCGGCCCCCAGGAGCGCGCCCTTGACCACGTCGAGCCCGGTTTTCAGGCCGCCATCCACCTGCAGGCGCACCCGCTCGCGCAGCCCGTTTTCCACCAGCGCATGGTGCGCCTCGGGCAGACCGCTCTCCCAGGGCGAGCCCGCATACTTCACGCTGGTCAGGGGGCTGGCGCCGGTGCCGCCGTCGTGGCCGGCGATCGTGATGCAATCGGCATAGGCCTTGGCCACCCCCGCGGCGATGGTTCCGACGCCGCGCTGGGCGACCAGCTTCACGGAGACCAGGGCCTGTGGATTGACCTGCTTCAGGTCGAAGATCAGTTGGGCCAGGTCCTCGATGGAATAGATATCGTGGTGCGGCGGCGGGGAGATCAGGGTCACGCCCGGCACCGAGTGGCGCAGGGCGGCGATGTGCGCGGAGACCTTCTTGCCCGGCAATTGCCCACCCTCGCCCGGCTTGGCGCCCTGCGCGATCTTGATCTGCAGGATATCGGCATTGACCAGGTAGTGAGCAGTGACCCCGAAGCGGGCCGAGGCCACCTGCTTGATCCTGGAATTGCGCTCGGTGCCGAAACGGTCCGGATCCTCGCCACCTTCGCCCGAATTGGAGTGGCCGCCCAGGCGGTTCATGGCGACCGCCAGGGCCTCGTGCGCCTCCGGCGACAGCGCGCCGATGGACATGGCCGCGGTATCGAAGCGCGGGAAGATGGCCTCCGCAGGTTCCACGCGACGGACGTCCAGCGGCTCCGCCGCCGCTCGCAGGCTGAGCAGGTCGCGCAGCGCCGCCGGCGCGCGCTTGTTCACCCGCTCGGCGAATTCCCGGTAATCGGACACCCGCCCGCTGTGCACCGCCGCCTGCAGCGAGGTGACCACGTCCGGATTGTAGGCGTGGTATTCGCCACCATGGGTGAACTTGAGCAGCCCGCCCTGGTTGATCGGCTCGCCGTGCCGCCAGGCCGAGCGATGCAGTTCGCGCTGGTCGGCTTCGAGCTCGTCAAAGCCGGCCCCATCGATCATCCCGGCAGCGCCCGGGCAGCACAGGTCCGTCACCTCGCGGGCCAGGCCGACGGTTTCGAACAGCTGCGCACCGCGGTAGCTGGTGACGCAGGAGATGCCCATCTTGGACAGGATCTTCAAAAGGCCCTTGCGCACCCCGCGGCGATAGAATTTCCGGTGCTGCAGCAGCTCCCCCGGCAGCGCGCCGCGCGCGTGCAGGTCGTTGATGACCTGAAACGCCAGGTAGGGGTAAACCGCGGTGGCGCCGAGGCCGAACAGCACCGCGAAATGGTGCGAATCGCGCGCCGAGCCGGTCTCCACGATGATATTGCAGTCGCAGCGCGTCCCCTCCCGGATGAGGCGCTGGTGCACCGCACCGACCGCCAGCGCGGCGTGAATCGGCAGGCGGTCGGGCCCGATGTCGCGGTCCGTCATGACCACCACCACCACGCCCTCGGCGACCGCCCGCGCGATGTCGTCGGTGAGTGTTCGCAGCGCGCTCTCGAGCTTGCCGCCGAGCGGGTAGTTCAGGCTGAACACCTGGTGGCGGTAAAAGCGCTGGTCGAGTTCCAACAGGCGCCGGTACTTGACGATGTTCAGTACCGGCCAGGGCAGCAGCACCCGGTGCGCGTGGGTCGTGGTCTCGGTGAATATGTTGTGCTCGCGACCGATCAGCGTCTCCAGCGACATCGAAGACTGTTCCCGCAGCGGGTCGATCGGCGGGTTGGTGACCTGCGCGAATTGCTGGCGGAAATAGTCGTACAGCGACCGCGGCCGGCGCGACATGACCGCCAGCGGCGTGTCATCGCCCATGGAGCCGGTGGCCTCGACCGAGTCTTCGGCCATCACCCGGATCACCTGCTCACGCTCCTCGTTGCTGACCCCGAACAACTTCTGGAAGATCGGCAGGTCCTGGCTGGCGTCCTGCATGTACTTGGCCGCGGCGGCCGCTTCCTGCTCGTCGTTGTTGTAGATCCGGATGATGTTCTCGGCCAGCCAGTCCGCGTAGGGCTGGCGGGCCTTGAGGTTGTCGTCGATCTCCTTGGAGCGCCACAGCTTGCCGGTGCCGGTGTCGACCGCGAACATCTCGCCTGGCCCGACACGCCCCTTCTCGACCACATCCTGCTCACGGTAATCCCACACGCCCACCTCGGAGGCCAGCGTGAGCCAGCCGTTGTTGGTGATCACGTAGCGGGCGGGCCGCAGGCCGTTACGGTCCAGGTTGCAGGCCGCCACGGTACCGTTGGTCATCACGATGCCGGCCGGCCCGTCCCAGGGCTCCACGTGCATCGAGTTGAATTCATAAAATGCCCGCAGTTCGGGATCCATGTCCGCCTGCGCCTGCCAGGCGGGCGGGATGAGGATGCGCATGGCCCGGAACACGTCCATACCCCCCGCCAGGAACAGCTCCAGCATCTTGTCCAGCGAGGACGAATCGGAACCCGTCTGGTTCACCAGGGGGCGGATTTTCTGCAGGTCCGGCAGCAGCGGGGTGGCGAACTTGGGCGTGCGCGCCTCGGACCACGAGCGGTTGCCCGCAATGGTGTTGATCTCGCCGTTGTGCGCCAGGAACCGGAACGGCTGCGCGTATTTCCAGTCTGGCAACGTATTGGTGGAGAACCGTTGATGAAACAGGCAGATGTGGCTGGCCAGCCGCGGATCCTGCAGGTCCAGGAAAAATCGCGGCAGGTTGGCGGGCATCACCAGCCCCTTGTAGACGGTCACCATGTTCGAGAGGGTGGCGACGTGGAACGAAGGGTCCGGTTCCGCCAGCCGCATGTTTTCCGCCGAGGCCAGGCGGCGCGCCACGAACAGGCGGCGTTCGAGGTCGTGCGTGGTCCACCCGAACGGTCCGTTGACGAACACCTGCTCGATGCGCGGGCGAGACGCCGCCGCGGTCTCGCCCAGGAACTCCGGATCGACCGGCACCGGGCGCCAGCCGGCCACCCCGAGCGATTCGTTGCGGATGTGCTTCTCGAGGATTTCCCGCGAGCGCTGCGCGACGTCCGGGTCCTGGCCCAGGAACACCATGCCCACCGCGAAGGTTTCGTTCAGCCACAAGCCCTGTTCCTGCGCCAGCGACCGCAGGAACTGCTTCGGGAAGGCCATCAGCACGCCGCAGCCATCACCGGTTTTCCCATCGGCGGCCACCGCGCCGCGATGCGTCATCCGCGCCAGCGCCAAGCACGCGGTGCTCACCAGTTCATGGCTGGCGGCCCCTTGCATGTGCGCGATGAGGCCGAAGCCACAGCTCTCGCGGACATCCTGGGGGCGGTACAGTCCCTGCGCCTGGGGTGATCGTTGGCTCATCGCAGCGTTGGTGGCGGTCGGCCATTCTCCCGGTGAAAAATTCNNACCGCTTATGGACCCAAATGGAAGCGCGCCACGGTCCGCGTATAATGCCGGCGGCACCCATCAGGAGAACGAATCGATGCGCCGAGGTCCGCTATTGCTGGTCCTGATGCTGGCCCCCCTCGGCCCCGCGAGAGCGGGCGAGGGACCGGCCATGGAGGCGCCGGAAATCGTGGAATCATGGGGTCGTGTCATGTTCTGCCGCAGCGCCTACCGCAATCCCCTCAACGCGGGGCGAGTGTACGCCTACGACACCGAGGAATGCGCGCGCGCCGAGCGCTTCGTGGCGGAGGCCGCCGCCGCCCACCCTGACCCGGCCCGACTGCGGTCTGCGGCACGCGAGCGCATGGACCGCATCCACTACGCGACGCCGGACATCGCGGCCGTTTTGCGCAGCTGCCGCGAGCAGTGCCGGGCGCTGGCAGACCGCCAGCAGGCGACCGCGGCCAGACCCGAGGCAACGCCCGGCAGCCCCGGCGACGAAGAAAAATGATTTTTTGGCCCGACGGGTGGCAAAACGCGCCGCCGTCGCCTATCTTTAGGGCAGCTCATGATAGCGAGGGAATGCTGCATAGTGATCTGCCAGCCGGGACGGCGAGCTGCGACTCACCCGACCGGCCGGTCATAACACAACACATACAAAAAAATCGCCACCCGCCCGGTTCCGGTAGCGTGACCTATCATCCCGGTTTAGCCCTTCAATACCGCAAGCCGCAGGATTCATTCTTCGGGTCATGATCCGGTCCCGGCGTGGACTGTCCCGGATTGCATCCCGGGCGCAACGAAAACGGCCGGCCCGTGTCACAGCGCGCCGGCCGTTTTTTTAGCGGGCCCGTGTCTCGAAGCGGGGCCCGCCCGTGCGGATAGACGACACCAGGGACCAAAAAACACGCCTTAAGTCAACATTCCAGCCGACATTGGACCTGTTTCAGTGAAACAGAGGGCTTGGAATGACCATAATAGGGTCATTTACCCCATACAGATGCCTAATAAATAGCCAAAATAGGCCAATTAGCTTAAAAAGCTGCAAAAAAGACACTTTTTTGGTATTCAGATCCGATTTTGCAATGGATGATACGTCAACACGATGGGCCCGACGCTAACGCCGGGGGGCGGACCCGGCTTAGAATGGGCCATGGTCCGCATCAGTCGTCAACTCACCATCCCCGATGAAGAGGTCGAGCTGACCGCGATTCGGGCCAGCGGGCCCGGCGGCCAGCACGTCAACAAGGTGTCATCCGCCGTGCAGCTGCGCTTCGACATCGGGGCCTCGTCGCTGCCCGAAGGCGTGAAACAGCAGTTGCGCACGCTCCCGGACCGCCGCATCAGCGCAGAGGGCGTCCTTACCATCAAGGCGCAGCGATTCCGGGAACAGGGCCGCAACCGCGCCGATGCCCTGGAACGCCTGGTCACGCTCGTGCGACGGGCGCTGTACCGCCCGCCCGAACGCGTCCCCACCCGGCCGAGCGCCCGGGCACGCAGGAAACGCGTCGAAGAAAAAGTCCGCCGGGGCCAGGTCAAGGTGCTACGGGGCAGGGTACGGCCCGACGGGGACGGCTGAAAGCTCTTCCTCAGTGGGGCTGCGCATCGGGGACCTGGATCAATCGTTCGCCCGGGCGCTCACGTAAAATCCACTGTGTGATGGCAGGGCGGCACAAGGCAGTCTTCCGCATCCGCGGCCTGACCAAGCTCTACCCGATGGGCGAGGTGACGGTGCAGGCGCTGCGGGGGGTCGACCTCGACCTCCACGAAGGCGAACTGGCGGTGCTGCTCGGGCCCTCGGGCAGCGGCAAATCGACCCTGCTGAATATCCTGGGTGGCCTGGATACCGCCACCGACGGCAGCGTCCACTATCTCGACCACGACCTGACCCATGCCAGTGAGCGGCAACTGACCCGTTATCGGCGCGACCATGTCGGGTTCGTGTTCCAGTTCTACAACCTCATCCCCAGCCTCACCGCGCGCGAGAACGTGGCACTGGTGACCGATATTGCGCGCCGCCCGATGGCCCCCGAACAGGCGCTTGAGCTGGTGGGCCTGGAGCCGCGGCTGGACCATTTTCCCGCCCAGTTGTCGGGCGGCGAGCAGCAACGGGTGGCCATCGCCCGGGCGATTGCCAAGCAGCCGGAGGTGCTGCTGTGCGACGAGCCCACCGGCGCGCTGGATTCGGCCACCGGCGTGCTGGTGCTGGAGGCATTGGAGCGCGTCAACCGCGAGCTGGGAACCTTCACCGCCCTGATAACCCACAATGCGAGCATTGCCGACATGGCCGACCGGGTCATCCGCCTTCGGGACGGGCGCGTGGCCGAGGTGCACGTGAACGCCGAGCGCCGAGCGCCCCGCGAGATCAGCTGGTAATCGAGGCCGGGGCGTCGCCATGATCAATACCCTGGACCGAAAGATGATGCGCGACCTCTGGGGGCTGCGGGGGCAGGCCTCGGCCATCGCCCTGGTGATCGCCGCCGGCCTCAGTGCCGTGATGATGTCCCTGTCGACGCTGGATTCGCTGCGCGCCAGCCGGGCCAAATTCTATGCCGACAACGGTTTTGCCCAGGTTTTCGTTCGCCTCCGGCGGGCCCCGGAGATCATCGCCGAACGCGTGCGCGAGATTCCCGGCATGGGCATCGTCGAAACGCGGGTGAGCGCGGATGTCACCCTGCAAATGGAAGGCTTCGACGAACCGGTGCGCGGCTACATCCTGTCCCTGCCAGGCAGCGGGGAACGCGGCGGGCTGAACCGCCTGTATCTGCGCTCCGGACGCATGCCGGCCCCCCATCGTGCCGACGAGATGGTGATTGGCGAGGCCTTTGCAGAGCAGCATGGGCTGGCACCGGGCGACCGCCTGAAAATGATTCTGTACGGCAAACAGGTGGCGCCACGGATCGTGGGCATCGCCCTGTCACCGGAATTCATCTACCAGGTCGGCCCCGGCGAACTGATCCCCGACTTCAAGCGTTACGGCATCGGCTGGATGGACCGGGAGCCGCTGGGCCGGGCGCTCGATCTCGATGGTGCCTTCAACGACCTGGCCATGACCCTGTCGCCCGGGGCCAATGAGGCCGCGGTGCTGGAGCAGCTCGACCTGTTGCTGGCCCGCTGGGGCGGGGTGGGCGCCTACGGACGCGAGGATCAGCAGTCGCACCGCTTTCTCAGCGAGGAATTCAAGCAGCTCACCCACATGGGGCAAGTGTTCTCGCTCATCTTCCTGGGCGTGTCCGCGTTTCTGCTGCACATCGTGGTGAGTCGCCTGATCGACACCCAGCGCGAGCAGATCGCGGTGCTCAAGGCTTTCGGCTACACCAACCTGGAGGTGGGCCTGCACTATGCCAGGCTGGTCGTGCTCATCGTGCTGGCGGGCACGCTGGTCGGGCTGTTGGTCGGCGGCTGGCTGGGCCATGGCCTCGCGGGCCTGTACATGGATTACTACCGCATTCCGGACCTGGTGTTCCAGGTGCGTCCACACATGGCGCTGACCGCGACCGCCGTGACCGCGGCGGCGGCGCTGGCCGGCACCGCCATGGCGGTGGCCAGGGGCGTGCGGCTGCCCCCGGCGGAAGCGATGCGCCCGGAACCGCCCGCGCACTATCGCGCCACCATCGTCGAGCGCCTGGGCCTGCAGGAACTGATGGCGCCGGTCACCCGCATGATCCTCCGCCAGCTCGAGCGCCGCCCGGTGCGTGCCCTGCTCACCATGCTCGGAATCGCCTTCGCCACCGGCATCATGGTGTCCGGCGTCTTCTTTCCCGATTCGCTCGATTTCGTCATCGACGCGGAGTTCGGCCGTGCCGCGCGCGAGGACCTGGCGGTGACCTTCATCGAGAACACCGAACGTCGCGCGCTGTTCGAGCTGGCCGCCCTGCCCGGTGTGCGCCACGCCGAACCATTCCGCTCGGTCGGCATCAAGCTGCACAAGGGCAACCGCATGCGCCGCACCGCGCTGCAAGGCCTCGCGCCGGGCGCCGAGATCCATCGCGTACTCGACGCGCGGCTGCGTGCGGTCGAATTGCCGCAGGAGGGGCTGGTGGTCTCGGATGTGCTGGCGGACGTGATGGGCATCGTTGCCGGGGACGGGGTCACGGTCCAGGTGCTGGACGGGCGCCGCGGCAAACACCGGGTGAAGGTGACCGGCGTGATTTCGCAATGGGTAGGCATGTCCGCCTACATGGATCTCGACGCGCTCAACCGCTTGCTGGGCGACGGCGACGTGATCACTGGCGCCTTCCTGGCCGTGCCGCCGCCGGACCAGCCGCGGGTGCTGGAACTGCTCGAGGAGCGCCCGCGCGTAGCCGGAACGCGCTCACACCATGGCACCATCCGTTCCTGGAACGAAACCTTCGAGGAAGTGATGCTCACCTATGTCGGCTTCATTGCCGCCATGGCCGCGGCGATCACCCTGGGCGTGGTGTATAACGCCACCCGCATCACGCTCTCGGAGCGCTCGCGCGAACTGGCCAGCCTGCGGGTGCTGGGCTTCACGCGCGCCGAGGTCAGTCGCATCCTGCTGGGGGAGCTGACCCTGCTGGTCTTGCTGGCCATTCCGCTGGGATTCCTGGTGGGCATCTGGCTTTCCTACCAGTGGGCCGCCCAGGCGCCCCAGGAATTGTTCAAGGTCCCGGTTGTCCTCACTGCCAAGACCTTTGCCATCTCGGCGGCCACCGTGCTGGGCGCCGCGGGCCTGTCGGCCGTGGTGGTCCGCCAGCGCCTCAACCACCTTGATCTGATTGGAGTCCTCAAGACCCGAGAATGACGATGCAGACGTATGTAAAACCCTGGCTGATCGCCCGCGCGCCGCGCTTGCGCCGGCCGCCACGGGCCGATAACGTGGCAGCCACCGCGGTTCGGAGCGCGCGTTGACCATGCCAACGCCACGCAAATTCGCCCTGCTGGCAGGCGGCATTGTGCTGCTGGGGCTCATCGCCTGGGGCTTGCTGCCCAAGCCCGCCGCCGTCGATGTGCGCGAGGTCATCCACGGCCCGCTGTCGGTGACCGTCACCGAGGAAGGCCGCACCCGCGTCATCGACCGCTACGCGGTTTCCGCTCCCATCGCGGGTTACGCGCGCCGGGTGGAACTGGACGTCGGGGATAGCGTGGTGGGCGGCCAGCCGCTGGTGCACCTCGACCCCATGCGCTCCGGCACGCTGGACCCGCGCAGCGAGGCCGAAGCGCGCGCTGCCGTCAATGCCGCCGAGGCCGCGCTGAACGCCATCACCGAGGCCGCCGAGGCTGCCCGGGCGGAGGCAGAGTTGGCGCGCAACGAATACGAACGTGTTCGCCGGGTGGCCAACCAGGGCCTGCTCTCCCGCGGTGCCCTGGACGCCGCCCAGGCCGATTGGCGCAGCGGCGCAGCCCGCTTGCGCTCGGCCGAATTCAACGTCGAGGTGGCCAAGGGGGAACTGGAAGCGGCTCGAGCCGCGCTGGAATACGCCGCGGCCGAACCGACCGCCGACGGCGAGCACCTGTCCGTGACCGTTAATGCCCCGGTGGACGGTCGGGTGCTGAAGGTGGTACACGAGTCCGAGGGCGCAGTGGTGCTGGGTCAGCAGCTGCTCGAAATTGGCGATCCGAGCGCCCTGGAAGTGGAAGTGGAATTGTTGTCGCCGGACGCGGTGCGGGTGCGCGAAGGAATGCCGGTCCGGTTTCTGCGCTGGGGCGGCGACCAGCCGCTCACGGGCGTGGTGCGGCGGGTCGAGCCGACCGGCTTCACCAAGATCTCAGCCCTCGGCGTGGAGGAACAGCGGGTGCTGGTCATCTGCGATATCACCACGCCCTATGACTCCTGGCAATCGCTGGGCGACGGCTTCCGGGTGGAAGCCGAATTCATCCTCTGGGAGCAGGACGACGTGCTCCAGGCTCCCGCCAGCGCGCTGTTCCGACTCGGCGAGACCTGGGCCGTGTTCCGCCTCGAGGGCCGCCGTGCGCACGTCACCGAGGTGCAAGTCGGGGCCCGCAGCGGCCTGGCCGCCGAGATCCTCGGCGGGCTCGAGGCCGGCGACCGGGTCGTGATCTACCCGGGCGACGAGGTTGCGGACGGGGCCCGCGTCACGCCACGACCCTGACCCCGCGGACCGCCAGGCCCTCCAGCACACATGCCGAGATTGCCGTCCACCCGCAAAGCCGTCCGTTGACCCCAATGCCATTTAAATGTATATACACTAAATGGCTTATCAGGACCCGTTCGAAATCGCCAATGAATGCCTCGCATTCGCCGTGCGCAGGGCCTCGCGCCTGGTAACCAACCATTATGACCGGCACCTGGCGGAACTTGGCCTGCGCAGCACCCAGTTCACGATCCTGAACGCGCTGGCCGCGCTGGAGGAGGTAACCCTCAGCGAACTGGCCGCGCAACTCGAGACCGAGCGCACCACCCTGACCCGCAACCTGAAACCCATGGAGGCACGGCATTGGCTGGTAAAGCGTCGTGGCCGGGACCGGCGCAGCCAGCTGGTCAGCCTGTCGCCGGAAGGGCGCCGCATCCTGGCAGCAGCGGTTGACGGGTGGCAGGAGGCGCAGGCGCGCCTGATCGCCAGGCTCGGGCGCGGAACCTACCGGCGCCTGATCGAAGAGCTGGGACAACTGGAGCACGCCTGCACGCTCGAAACCACTTCGGAATAATACGTGTAGGTACAGCTATTGGCCGGACTGCGCGCTGGCGTCAGCAGCGTTGACGGGGCGGTTACCGGCCCAGGGGTCGGCACCAAGCGGTCGGCGCGGAATAGAGGAACGGGGCCGCGATGGCGGCCCCGTTGCTTCACTGAAGCCAGAGATCTCCAGCGGTGAGCGGTCGGATCAGTAACTACTTGATCTGGATCTCCAGCCTCTTGGGCTCCTCCACCTTGGATTTGCCAAGGTGCAGGTACAGCATGCCATCCTTCTGCTCGGCGCCGATCTTGTCCTCGCGGACATTGTCCGGCAATGTGAAGCTGCGCTCGAAGTGGCCGTAGAAGCGCTCGCTACGATGGCGTTTCTTGTCTTCCTTCTCCAGGCGACGCTCACCACTGATGGTCAGCATGCCCTTGTCGACCTGGACGTGAAGGTCTTCCTTCTTCACCTCGGGAATCTCGACCTTGATCAGGTATTCCTCGTCGGTCTCACTGATGTCGACGGACGGAGACCAGTCCGCACGGGTCATCGGCTCCAGGGCACCCTCGTAACGGGGCCATGGCCAACCCGCGAAGAGGTCCTCGAATTCCTTTAAGGGCCTGTACCGCATGATGTTCATATGTCACCTCCATGGCACTTTTTCGATCGAAAAGGCGAAAGCCGGAGAACCATGAATCTCCGTCCTTCGACCCTTAGGTGGGGTTGGTGGCCGCGAAACGCTTGATCTAGGTCAAGCCGGCCGCATTACGCGCATTGCGTGAAGCGGGCGGGCGCCACACGAGCCGGCCCCGATGGCGCGGCCTAGACCAGCAGGTCCTGCAGCAGCTGGCGGGCGCGAAAGTCATCGGCGGTATCCAGCGCCACGATGCAGTCCTGCTCTTCGACGCCCACGATGTGGATGCTGCGGATGTCGACCTCGGCGTTGGCCAGGCGCCGGGAGATTTCCGCCAGCGCGCCCGGCTCGTCCACCAATCGGATCAGCAGCTGATCATGCGCGAAAACCTTGAACCCGGCTTCGCGCAGTGCATCATGACAGCGCTCGTAGGGCAGAGCACGTACCGTGATGACCGCGGTCTCGCCCACCTGCTCGCCATCGATGTCGCGCACGTCGATCTGCTCGCGCTCAAGCAGCGAGGTGATCTCGGCCAGCAGGCCCGGACGCGTTTCCTGGATGATGGTCAGAACTTTCATTTGGGGTCCCCTGGGGCTGCCCGGCCCCGCTCCGAGAGAATATCCTGCAGCAGTGCGTCCACTTGCGCACGGGTGACATGCGGCATGCAGATGATGTGTGCGATGTCCCCCGCGGCCGCCAGCTGCCATTTTTCACAGACCGCCTGCGCGGGCCGCGGAAACACCACCGTGAGCGCCGCCCGGTTGCGATGCGCCTCGATGCCCGCGGCGCGGAATTCACGCTCGGCGTAGTCGGCCACCGCCATCGCATTGTGCAGGCGGCGGCGCAGACCGTCCACACCGAGGCTGCGGATCGCGTACCACAGCACCATCGGCGTGAATCCATTGCGGGAGCCGGAGATGGTGGTGTCACGGGTGCCGATGTAGGCCACGCTGTGGCTGATGCGGTCCACGTGCCCGCGTTTCGCCAGCACGATGCCGCAGGGGATCGGGGAGGCGAAAAACTTGTGCCCGGATATCGAAATGCTGTCGGCGCCATCGGCGAAATCCCAGGCCGGGCGAGGCTCCAGAAACGCCGCGTAACCGCCGCACAGGGCGGCATCGCTGTGGATGTAGCGTTTGTCCATGACCAGTTCGTCGAGCACCCCCTGGATGATACCGATGTCGTCCCGGCCCTCTTTCATGGTGGTGCCGATGTTGGCGAAGATGATCGGCGTGGCGTCGCGCCGGATGCGCACGGTCTCGCGCAGGTCCTCGTAATCCATCTCGCCATTGGGCTGCGAGCGGATCATGATGTTGCGCATGCCCAGGAAGTGCAGGTTCTTGCTGACGCTGTAGTGGCTGTCGCGGGAAAAATACACGATGCCGTCCGGGAACAGTTCGCGGGCCAGATACATCCCGTACAGGTTGCCTTCTGTACCGCCATTGGTGACGTAACCCCACCACTGGCCATCCGGCGCCTGCGTCATCTCGGCAAAGAATTCCAGCACTTCACGCTCGAATGCATGTGAATTCAGCCGATAGTGGCCGCTCGCAAACGGGTCGCCGACGTTGTTCAGACTGTAGCCGAGGAATGGCTCCAGGGGCTT
The DNA here is from genome assembly GCA_011773845.1 of Lysobacterales bacterium. Lineage (GTDB taxonomy): Bacteria > Pseudomonadota > Gammaproteobacteria > Xanthomonadales > SZUA-36 > WVWV01. The sequence continues at coordinate 57,812 of WVWV01000044.1, forward strand.
GTAGTCGATATCGAACGCGACCGGGTAGCCCAGCTCCACGCGGGCCGACTCCTCCAGGTGCTCCAGGAAGCGGTTCAAGCGACCGCGGTCTGTGACATTCAGGCTCACGCTGCGTCCTCCGGTACCTGGAACACGTTAGTGGACCCGGCTGCTGGCGTCGTTGACGCGTATCAAGCGACCTGCGCCCCGGGCCGGGCCGTTTATAAACGCCTCACCCGCCCCCATTAGTGATGTCATGGACATCACCGCAATCTGGTGGGTATTGGCGGCGCTGCTGGTCGTCGGTGGCCTGGCCGGCACCGTGCTGCCGGCATTGCCAGGCCCCCCCATGGTGTTTGCCGGCCTGTTCATCGCGGCCTGGGCAGGCGGATTCGAACAGGTGGGCTGGACCACCATCGGCATCCTCGGACTGCTGACCGCCGTCGCCTGGCTGATCGATTTTCTGGCCGCAGCGCTGGGCGCGAAGCGTCTTGGCGCCAGCCAGAGGGCGTTCTGGGGCGCGGCGTTCGGCGCCGTGGCGGGAATGTTCTTCGGGCTGCCGGGCATTCTGCTCGGGCCGTTCGTCGGCGCGGTGGCGGCTGAATTGAGCGCCGGCCGCGACATGCAGCAAGCCGGGCGGGCCGGCTACGGCGCCTGGATTGGCGTGATCCTGGGCACCGCCGCGAAGCTGGCCATCACCTTCCTGATGGTGGGTATATTCGCATTTGCCGCCTGGTTTTCCGGCGGCTGAGCCAGGCGGCTCAGGCCTCACATCACGCCAGCCTTCAGGCAACCCCCTGCCCGGCCGCCATCAGCAGCGGCCTGAATGCCGAGAATTCACTGGAAATGACCTCTGAGAGCAGGGGCCGGTCGGCAACGGCCCGCAGCGCGGGCGGCAGCGGCACCTCGATGCCCAGCACCGCCTCGAGGTCTTCCCGGAACTTCGCCGGGTGGGCAGTGCACAGGAATACGCCGGTCTCCTCGGCTTGCCTGCAGACCTCGAGCGCGCTCCAGCCCAGCGCGCTGTGCGGGTCGGCCAGGTAGCCCTGCGCGTACAGCGCCCGAATGGCGCCCGCGGTTTGCTGGTCGCTGAGCGCCACCGCCCGCAACAGTTCCGACAGCGGCAGTCCGTGGTCGGCTTCGAGCGCCTGCACGCGGCTGAAGTTGTTGGGCTGCGAGATGTCCATGGCGCTGGTCATGGTCGCGACCGTCGCATGGGGGTCCCAGCGGCCGCTGGCCAGGAATCGTGGCACGGTGTCGTTGGCGTTGGTGGCGGCGATCACGCGGCGGGCCGGCAAGCCGATGGCGCAGGCGATCAGGGCCGCGGTGACGTTGCCAAAGTTGCCGCTGGGGACGCTGAACACCGGGCGGGTGCCGGCCGGCAGGCAGGCGACGGCCTCGAAGTAATAGCACACCTGGGCCAGCAGGCGGGCGATATTGATGGAATTGGCCGAATTCAGCCCCAGCGCTTCGACCAGCTGCCGATCGAGGAAGGCCTGCTTGACCATGGCCTGACAGGCGTCGAAATCGTCCTCGACCGCATAGGTGCGGACGTTGCCGCCCAGCGTGCAGAACAGTTTTTCCTGCAGCGGGGTGACGCGACCGCGCGGGTACAGGATGACCACCTGCACCCCCTGTTGTCCATAAAACGCCTGCGCGACGGCGGCGCCGGTGTCCCCGGAGGTCGCCGTCAGTATCGTCATGGGCCCCTCGCCGCGGAACCGCTGCAGGCACTGCGCCAGGAAGCGCGCGCCAAAATCCTTGAACGCCAGCGAGGTGCCGTGAAAGAGTTCGAGCGCGTGCACGCCGGCCGCGACCGCTCGCAACGGCACGGGAAAATCGAAGGCGCGCTCCACCAGCCCCCCCAACACGCCCGTCTCGACATCGCCGGCGATGATGTGGTCGAGAATCGCAGCGCTGCGGGGCACGAACTCCAACTCCAGCAGCGCCTGCACATCCGCCAGCGGCGCCAGGCGCAGGGGCATGAACAGGCCCTGCTCCCGGCCGATGCCGAGCCGCACGGCCTCCGGGAAGGACAGCCGCTGGGCGGGGTGGGCGATGTTGTAGAAATTCATCGCGCTGCGGCTTGAACCCGGCGCGCGCCCTCGAGGTCCGCCCGGCACACGTGCGCGAAGCCAAGCTCGTTGCGCAAGTAATGGCCGCGCAGCCAACTGTAGGCCCGTTCGGCCACGCGCTGCTCGTCAACGATGGCGAACAGCGCCGGTCCGCTGCCGGAGATGCCGACTGCCAGCGCGCCCAGTTCGACCAGCGCCGCGCGCGCATCCTCGAAACCCGGCAATAGCGGGGCCCGGTGCGGCTCCGCGATCATGTCGACCAGGCATCCAGCCGCGCTGGCGGCATCGCCAATATGCAACTCATGGACGAAGCAGGCAAATTGCGCCGCGTGGGCGATCGCCAGCTTGTGCGGCAAGTCCTGCGGCAGCACGGCTCGTGCCGCGCGCGTGTCCATGCGGGTACCGGGCCATGCGATCACCGCTCGCCAGTGAGCGGGCCACGGCAGGGCATACTGCCGCGCACTGCCGGGGATGCAGAGCCGGAGCCCGCCCATGAGGCAGGGCGCCACGTTGTCGAGGTGCAGGTCGCCGCTGATGCCGGCCTCCATCTCCGCCATCAGGTCCAGCAGGCGAAGCCGGTTCAGCGGCCGGCCGAAATGGTGGTTCAGCGCCACCAGGGCGGCAACGATGGAACTGGCGCTGGAACCAAGGCCGCTGCCGACGGGCAGGCGCTTGTCGAGGCTCATCGCCAGCGGGGGAACCTCGACCCCCGCCCGCCTCGCCTCGGCCTGGAATCGCCGTGCCGAGGCCAGCACCACGTTCTGCTCGGGGTCGTCCGGCAGGGCGTCCGCGAACGGACCGGTCACCGCCAGTTTCCAGTCGTCGTGTAAGCCCGGATGAACCGTCACCCGGTCCCCCAGCAGGGTGCCGTCCATCGGCGCCAGGGCCAGGCCGAGGGCATCGAAGCCAACCGAGAGATTGCCCGCAGAGGCCGGCGCAAATACGGTCAAGGGTTCGGCAGCCATGGATGATCAGTCCTGTTCCGCTTCACTGGCCCAGTCCAGCGGCCGCCAGGCGGTACGCAGGACGTCCGCGAACACGCCGGCCGCGGTGACTTCGGCACCCGCGCCGTAGCCCCGCAGCACCAGCGGGATGGGCTGGTAGTAGCGCGTGTGCAGAACCAGGGCGTTCTCGCCATCCCGAATGGCGGCCAGGGGCCTGTCCCGCGGCACGGATTCGACCGATACCCGGCAGCGCCCGTCGTCGATGCGGCCCACGTAGCGCAGCACCCGGCCCTCGCGGTCGGCAGCACCCGCCCGGTCGGCGAACGCCTCGTCCAACGCCCGCAGCGCCGCCGGCAGGTCCGCCGCTGGCTGGCCGGCAGCGAAATCCGGCGGGATCACCGGTTCGACCTCGATGTCGTCGAGCTCGAGCTCGAGCCCGACCTCGCGCGCGATGATCAGCAGCTTGCGCGCCACGTCCATGCCCGACAGGTCATCGCGGGGGTCTGGCTCGGTGAATCCCAGCTCCATGGCCCGCGTCACGGCTTCCGAGAACGCCAGGCCGTCCTCGAGCAGGCCGAAGATCATCGACAGCGAACCGGACAGCACGCCCTCGAACGTCGCCAGCCGGTCACCCGAACGGATCAGGGCGTGCAGCGTGTCGATCACCGGCAGGCCGGCGCCGACATTGGTTTCGTACAGGAACTTCCGGAACGCACGGCCTGCCGTGTCCCGCATCTCCCGGTAATAGGCCATGCTGGCGGTGTTGGCTTTCTTGTTGGCCGCCACCACGTTGAAGCCCGCCGCGAGAAAGCGGGCATATTGGCCCGCCAGCCCGGCATCGGTGGTGCAATCGACAATGGTGGGGTTGGGCAGGCCTAGCTGTTCGCGCACCGCGATGACGTCCTCGAGCCGGTACGCGGTGCCCTTCGCCTCGAGGTCCTCGCGCCAGCTCTCGAGGTCGATGGCGTCGCCCGCCACCAGCAGGCGCCGGCTGTTGGCGATGGCGCGCACGTTGAGCTGCATGTGGCTGCCCTGCAGGTCCGCCGACTGACGCCGGATCTGCTCCAGCAGTGCCGCGCCCACGTTGCCGCAGCCCAGCAGCAGGACATCGATGTGCGCGGTGTGGGAAAAAAACGCGGTGTGGCATGCGCGCGTCGCCGGACGCGCATCTTCGTGCCGAACCACCACCGCGATGGCGCACTCGGTGGAACCCTGGGCGATCACCTCGACGTTCACGCCCGCCGACGAGATGGCGGTGAGAAAGCGGGCTGCAATACCCCGATAGTGCTTCATGCCGGCGCCGACCAGCGAGATCACCGCGCGCTCCCGTTGCACCGAAATGTCGCTGATCAGTTCGTGCAGGCGCTCGAAATGGAACTCCTGTTCCAGCGCCCGCTGCGCGCGCGAGGCCTCGTGGGTGCGCACGCACAGGGTGATGGAGTATTCGGACGAGGACTGCACGATGAGCAGGATGGAAATCGACTCGCGCGCCAGGGCATCCATCACGCGCCGTGCGATGCCGACCCGCCCCCGCATGCCACTGCCCTGCAGGGTAATGGACGCCACGTGGTCCAGCAGCGACAGGCCGCGCACGATATGGTCCTGGCGCGCTTCCGGCAGGACGCGCGTTCCGGGCCGGTCGGGCTGGTAGGTGTTGCGCACCTCGCAGGGAATGCCGGCGGCGGCCAACGGCGCCAGCGCCTTGGCGCTGATGACCTTGGCGCCGAAATAGGACAATTCCATGGCCTCCTCGTAGCTCACCTCCTCCAGGCAGCGGGCATTCCTCACGATGCGCGGGTCGGCAGTGAAGAAGCCGTCCACGTCCTTCCAGATCTGGCAGCACTCTGCGCCCAGCGCCGCCGCCGCTGCCGCCGCCGAGTAGTCGGAGCCGTTGCGGCCCAGCAATTGAACGCCACCGCTATCGTTGAGGCAGTAGAATCCCGGCAGCACGAGCACCTGCAGGTCGGCGTCCAGGGCTGCCTCGAGCCGCGGGGCCGCGGCCTCGATATCGACCAGTGAGTCGAGCAGATCGTCATTGGCGGGCGGCAGCACGTCCGGTTCGTGCCATGCGGCCCGCAGGCCCCGATGCGCCAGCAGCCGCCACATCGTGCGACTGCTGAAACGCTCGCCGGAAGCCAGGATTTCAGCGCGGGACGCGTCGGGGCAACTGCCCAGCAGCCGCACGCCTTCCAGCCTGGCCTGCAGTCGCGCACGGTGTTCCTGCAGGTCTTCCGCCGCGGCCGCGGTGTCCATGCCGCCCTCGCCAAGGCCATCCACCACCGCCTGCTCGAGCTGGATGACGTGCTCCAGCGGTTGTGCGAAATCGCCGCCGTCCGCCGCCCGCGCAATGGCCTCGACGAGCAGGTCGGTCACCCCGCGCACGGCCGAGAGGACCACCACCAGCCGGTGTTCCCCTGCGAACCGCTGGACCACCGCCGCGCTGGCCTCGAACCCGGCCACGTCTGCCACCGAGGTGCCGCCGAATTTCTGGACCAGCATCAGCCTCGCCCTCCCCCGGGTTGCCAGGCATCGTTATGGACCGAATGCACGGCCCTGCCGGAGGGATCATTGACCTGTTGCAGGCTGTCGTCCCACAGGGTGGCTTCCGGCGAACTGCACGCAACGGAAGGCCCGCCAGGGACGCACTCCGCGGCGGAAGGCAGCGGAAAATGGCGCTCGAACACGCTGCGAAAATAATAGGCTTCCCGGGAAGCCGGCGGATGGTGCGGGAACCGCTGTTCGGCATGCGCCATCTGCTTGTCGCTCACGCGGGCGGCGGTGAAGTCCCGCACGCCGTCAATCCAGCCGTAGCCGACGCCATCCGAAAACTGCTCCTTCTGCCGCCATGCGATCTCCGGGGGCAGCAGATCGGCAAAGGCTTCCCGCAGGACGTATTTCTCCATCCGGTCCGGGCCGGCCATCTTGTCGCGCGGATTGATGGACATCGCCACGTCCATGAAATCGCGATCCAGGAACGGCACCCGGGCCTCCACGCCCCAGGCCGCCATGGCCTTGTTGGCGCGCAGGCAGTCGAACTGGTGCAGGCGCATGAGTTTGCGCACGGTCTCCTCATGAAAAGCCTGCGCGTTCGGCGCCTTGTGGAAGTACAGGTAGCCACCGAAAATCTCGTCTGCGCCCTCCCCGGACAACACCATCTTGATGCCCATGGCGCGAATCTTGCGCGCCATCAGGTACATGGGCGTGGCCGCCCGGATGGTCGTCACGTCATAGGTCTCGAGGTGATAGATGACTTCCTCCAGCGCATCCAGCCCCTCCTGCAAGGTGAACGTGAAGCCATGGTGAACAGTGCCGATGTGGTCCGCGGCCCGCTGCGCGGCCGCCAGGTCGGGCGAACCCTCGAGGCCGATCGCGAACGAGTGCAGGCGCGGCCACCAGGCATCGCTGCGCTCGTCGTCTTCCACGCGGCGACGCGCGTGCAACTGGGTCAGGGCGGCCACCACGGAAGAATCCAGCCCGCCGGACAGCAGCACCCCGTACGGCACGTCGGTCATCAGGTGCGCGACCACGGAATTCTCCAGGGCTGCCCGCAAGCGGCCGGCGTCGGTCTCCGCCTCGGCCACCGCGTCGAAGCCCATCCACGGACGCTGGTAATAGCGCACCGGCGCGTCATCGTCGCTGTGCCAGTAATGCCCGGGCGGGAATTCATGCACCACGCTGCAGACCTCCATCAGGGCCTTCATCTCCGAGGCCACGTACAGCTGACGGGCATCATCGAACCCGTAGTAGAGCGGTATGATGCCGATCGGGTCGCGGGCGATCAGGTAGGCGTCACGCTGCTCATCGTACAGCACGAAGGCAAACATGCCGCGCAGCTGATCCAGAAAACCGGCCCCGTGCGCGCGGTACAGGGGCAGGATGACCTCGCAGTCCGACTCGGTGCTGAACCGGTAAGGCCCCGGCAGCGAACCTCGCAACTGGCGGTGGTTGTAAATCTCGCCATTGACGGCCAGCACCTGGTGCCCGTCTTCCGAGTACAACGGCTGGGCGCCGGTGTTGACGTCCACGATGGACAGCCGCTCGTGCGCCAGCACCGCCCGCGGATGGGCGTAGATACCGCTCCAGTCGGGACCGCGATGGCGTAACAGCCGCGACTGGCGCAACGCCATGGAACGGATCGCCTGATAATCCTGCTGGATCTCAAGCACACCGAAAACCGAACACATCCTCTGACCTCTGCAACACCGGGTTTGCCAAACCCCCAATGATACGTGGAGCGCGTGGTCGATTGAATGCTCGGGTGCGTCTTTCCGACGGCTGGCGCATGCATGGGGCCGCGGAATTTGATGGCTTGATCGCGGTCTTAATCTCCGTCGCCAATCAATGGCAGAATGATCGGGTTCTTTCCCGGCACGGATTCAATCGATGCTGCGCAGGTGGATACTGAGGGGGGCCCTGATGGCGGCGATCCTGGCGATCGCTGCCCTTCTGGTGTTGCTGTTCAACCCGGGTCTGCTGCGGGATCCCCTGCAGACGCTGATCAGCAGCCGGACCGGCCGGACCTTCACCATCGAGGGCGATTTCGACCTGCAGTGGGGCCGACAGCTGAACGTGGTGGCGAGCGGAATCCGGCTGGGCAACCCCGCATGGGCCTCGGAGCCGGAGCTGGTGACCCTGGAGCGCCTGGAACTGACCCTCGATACTGCATCCCTGTTTCGCGGCCCGCTGGTGATCGACTCGCTGAGCGTGGAAGGCCTGCGGGCCAACCTGGAGGAAGACGACAGCGGGCGCCAAACCTGGGCGTTCGCGCCCGGGCCAGCAAAGGCGGAGCCCGAGGCCGCGGCGGCACTCGGCTTGCTGCTGCGTTCGGCGGCCTTCCGCAATGTCCGGCTCACCTTGACGACCCCGGCCCTGGCGCGGCCACTGGATTTGCGCATCGAATCCCTCGAACAACGCCATGCCGAGAAAGACCTGCTCGAGATATGGATCGCGGGCGAGGTGAACGGCACCGACCTCGGCTACGAGGGCAGCATCGGCCCCTACGCGAACCTGCTGGCAGGTACCGGCGTCACCTTCGACGGTGCGGGCTACCTGGGAAGCCTCCAGATCCGGGGCGAGGCCGTCCTCGACAACCTCCTCGCACCGGAGCAACCGAGCGCGGCCCTGATCCTCGAAGGCCCGGAGATTGCCGACGTGACGCGGCTGCTCGGCCTGGACGACCTCGGAACGGGGCCCTACCGACTGGAACTGCAGGCACAGCCGCAAGAGGGCCGGCTGGTCTCCCAGCTCGACGGCAACATGGGCCCCTACCGGATAGCCGTGCGTGGCGAGACCGAGAATCTCTCCCAGCTTGACTCCGGCAACCTCGAAGTGCGTGCCGCCGGCCATGACCTCGGTGTGTTCACCCACCTGCTGGGCCTGGGAGCGTGGCCACACGAGCCCTTTGAGCTCGAGGGCGCCATCGCCCGCGACGGTCCCCACATCTCGATATCGGACATGGAATTGCAGGTGGGGCCCAGCAAGTTCAGCCTCAACGCCGAAATCGCCCGCTTCCCGACCCTCGACGGTGCAAGCATCCGTTTGCTCGTGCAAGGGCCGGACGTGGCCTCGTTCCGCCAACTGCTGGGCGTGTACGGGGTGGCGGAAGGGCCCTTCGAGATCGATGGCAGCCTCGAGGTGTCCCCCGAGGGCGTTGAGCTGATCGAATTTCGAGGCAGCACCGGGCTCGGCAGCGTGGTGGTCTCCGGAACCCTGGGTGGCGATGGCGGATTCGTCGGCACCCGCTTGCAGATCGGGATGGACGGCCCGGACGCGGCCGCGGTGGGCACCGCCTTCGGCGTGCCCGGTTTCCGACCCAGACCGTTCACGGCTCGAAGCGGAATCGTCGTGGAAAAGGCCGGGATCACCCTGGAGCCTGGCGCATTCCTGCAGGTGGCCGATACCCGCATCGAGCTGTCGGGTTATGTACACATGCAGCCCCTGGAACGGTCTACCGACATTCGATTCCGGCTGAACGGCCCGGACGTGACGGTGGTGCTGGCACTATCGGAAATTTCCGCGGCACTGCAGCCGGCCGAATTCGATATCGGTGGGCGTTTGCAGGTGCTGGAGGACGCCTTCCGTTTCGATGGACTCGCAGGGCGCATCGGCAGGACCGAAATGACCGCCGACGGCATGGTCAGCAAGGAGAGCGTGTTCGATGGGCTCGACATGCGCCTGACCGCGGAGGGCCCGAACCTCGGCGAACTGCTGGTCCAGAGCGAGGAATGGCAATGGCCGCCCACGCCGTTCCGGTTTTCCGTGCATGCCCTGGGCCGGGGCGACACGCTGGAGTTTCGGGACACCCGCTTGAGCGGGCCAGACGCCGATCTGCGCGCTGACCTGGCGCTGGCCTGGCCACTGTCCAACCGGTTCGGGCGCTTCACCATCGAGGCCACGGCCGGAAACGCCCAAAACTTTCTCCCGCAGGCCGGCGGCTTCGCGATCGAAGCATTGCCGTTGGAGCTCAATGCGCACGGGGACTGGAGCGACGGGCGCTGGAAATTCGAGCGCCTCAGCCTGGCTCTCGACCAGGCGCGTCTGAACCTGTCCGGTCAGCTGGACGCGCCGCCGGACATGTCCGCCACCGGGCTGCAACTGGAGATCGACATCCCCGATCTCGCGGCGCTGGGGACATTCGATGGCCAGCCCCTGCCGGCCGCATCCGCGCGCTTGCTGGCCCGGTTGGCCGGCAACACCACCGCGTTCGAGAGTGAACGCTTTGAGCTCGCGCTCGGGGACAGCGACCTGAAGGGCACTGTCATCGTCGATCTGGGCAGCGCGGTACCGCGGGTCTCGTTGCAGGGGCGCGGCGAGGTGCTGGACCTCCGCCCCCTTCTGCACAGCGAGCCGGAGCCACCGGCCGGCAAGGCGGCCGCGGCGGATGACAACCGGCTGATCCCGGATATACCGCTGCCGCTCGAGGCCCTGGCGCAATTGAATGCCGAGGTCGACCTGCACATCGGCAAGCTGATGCTCGAGCGGGGCAGTTACCTGAACACCGAGCTACGCGGCCGCCTCGAGAGCGGTGCGCTGGACATCGACTATTTCCGCGGCGAGGGCGCGAGCGGCTATCTGGAGGGCAGCGGATCGCTGACCCCCGCCCAGGAGGGCGGCGCAATCGTGCAAGCGGACCTGACGGGCGACGGCCTGTCGCTCAACCTGCACGAGCTGCTGGCCACGGAGCGCGCCAAGTTGCCGGTGTTCGACATCGACATTCGCCTAGATGCCCGCGGCCATACCACGCGCGAGCTGGCCGGCTCTCTGAATGGACACCTCGCGGTGATCAGCCAGGAAGGCGGCATCCTGCCGGGCAAGAATCTGCAGATTCTGCAGGCGCCCCTGACCAGCCAGGTTCTGGGGGCCGTGTTCCCCGGCCTGAAACCGGAAGATGAGATGGTGCTCAGATGTTTCGCCGCCAAGCTGGAGGCCACCGATGGCATGCTCAAGACCGCGCCGGGCATCGCGCTCCAGACCGCCCGCATCCAGCTGGTGGCGGATGGCAAGGTCAACCTCAAGACCGAGAGGCTGGACTTCAACTTTCAGACCACCGTCAACAAGGCCTTATCCGCCACCGCCACCGAACTGATCAACCCCTACGTCAAGATCGGCGGCACGCTGGCGCAACCGAGGATTTCCCTGGACGCGGGCCGCGCCTTGCTGTTCGGCGGCGCGGCGTTTACCACCGGGGGTCTGTCGATCCTGGCCAAGGCGGCACTGGACCGGATTGCCAAGTCCAGCAACCCATGCGCGGCGTATGTCGAGGAAACCGCCAGCGCGGACTGATTCAGCGGTTTCCGGACGCCATCAACCGGGCCTGTGGCAAGCCCCGAAGGCGCCACATGCAGAGCACGCCCCAGGCCGGCCCCAATGCCAACAGCATGAAGGTTCGTTCCCAGCCCAACGCGGCCAGGGCCCAGGGCACCCACTGGATGGTCACCACCGTCAACAGGAACCCCAGGCTGGTCTGGAGGGTGAGCGCGGTGCCCACGTAGGCCGGGTCGGACAGTTCGGACACGGCGGCGCTGAACTGGGCGCTGTCCGCCACCACCGCGAAGCCCCATAACAGGCACAGGGCGACGAGCCAGGCAGGGTGCGCAAACAGCAGTCCCGCGGTCAGCGCACAGGCGCCAGATACCACCAAGCTGGCCATCGTCAGGGTGGTGCGGCCCCAACGATCCGCCAGGCGGCCCGCCACGACGCAGCCCACGGCGCCCACACCGATCACGGCGAAACCCGCCAGTCGCGCCCCGGCACGGGGGAGGCCGGCGGCATCGAAACTGGCCAGCAGGAACAGTGGCACCCAGGCCCACATGGCATAGAGCTCCCACATATGGCCCAGGTAGCCCAGGTTGGCCAAGCGCACAGGACGATCACGGAACACCGTCACCACGTAGCGCCAGTTGAATCGGGCCGTGGGCGGGTGCCAGGGCCCCTGCCTCACCCGCGAAACCACCAGTGCGGCGACCGCGGCCAACAGCGAGGACCCCCACAGCATGTCCTGCCATGGGGGCATGCCGGCTGCGGACAGGCCGTTGAGCAGGTGCGGCAGCGCCGATCCCAGCGTCAGGGCGCCAACCAGGATCCCCACCCACAGCCCCCGGCTGCCTCGCGTCCAGGTCACCACCAGCCGCATCGCGGGTGGATACACGCCAGCCAGGCATGCGCCGGTCACGAAACGCAAGCCCACGACCGGCCATACACCCGGTTCCAGCCACGGGATGAGTGCGTTCGCGAATGCGCCGCCCAGCGCGCAGACCGCAATCAGGCGGCTGGTGTTGACCCGGTCGGCCAGCGTCAGCAGCGCGATGGCCAGGGCGCCCGTGACGAACCCCAGCTGCACGCTGACGGTCATCCAGCCCTGCTGCCCCGGGCTCAGCTGCCAGGCCTCGATCAGTTGGGGGACGGCGGCGGAGGCCGAGAACCACAGCGACATCGCGAGCAATTCCGCAACGCTCAGCAGGCCGAGTTGCCGAAGGCGCTGTCCCCGCCCCGGGAGCTCCGCGGCTCTCGCGGGGTCGGGGGGGGCGGGCACGCCTCGATTCGGAGCGGACGCAGGTTTCAACGCATGCGTCGTTGCAATTCCGCCAGCGCCGCTGAACCCGGGTTGAGCGTCTCGAACGGCAGCGCGGTCAGTGCGCCCTGCCGGGTGCCGGCAATTTCGTGCATCTCGGGCAGGTCCTCGTTGATGAATAGCAGGCCGGTGACCACCTCACCACGACTGCGGTGGGCCTCGAGATAACGCAGCACCGCGCTGCGATCGGTCGGGTCGTACTCCGCGTCGACCTTCCGCAACAGCAGGGTGGAGCCGTCGTGCATGGTGACGGGCAGCGTCTGGCCTTCCTCGTACTCCGCCGTGATCTGCTCGGCCCGCGGAATGTAGTCGGTTTGCACGGCGGGTGCGTAATGTTCGCGCGTGTACGCATAACTCTTGGTGGAGCCCTCGTGATCGTTGAAGGTCACGCAGGGCGACACCACATCCAGCACCGCACAGCCTGGGTGGGAGATGCCCGCCTTGATCAGTGGCACCAGCTGTTCGCGGTCGCCGGAGAAGCTGCGCGCGGCAAATGCGCCGCCCAGCGCGATCGCGGTCTCGGCCGCATCGATGCACTGCATCTGGTTCACCTCACCGCGCTTGGCCTTGCTGCCCGGGTCGGCGGAGGCGGAGAACTGGCCCTTGGTCAGCCCGTAGACCCCGTTGTTCTCGATGATGTAGAGCATGTTGAGATTGCGCCGCACGGCATGGCCGAACTGGCCGAAACCGATGGACAGCGAATCTCCATCGCCAGACACGCCGATGCACACCAGGTCCCGATTGGCAGCCAGCGCGCCGGTAGCCACCGAGGGCATGCGACCGTGCACGGAATTGAAGCCGTGGGCCCCGGAAATGAAGTATGCCGGCGTCTTCGACGAGCACCCGATTCCGGACAGCTTGATGACGCGCTCGGGGCGTAGCGACAGCTCCCAGAACGCCTGGATGATGGCGGCGGTGATCGAGTCGTGCCCGCAGCCGGCGCACAGCGTGGAGCCGACGCCCTCGTAATCCCGCAGGCGCAGTCCGATCGCGTTGACCGGCTCATTGGGCAGCTCCACCCTGGGCTTGGCGATAAAGGTCATGCCGCAGCCTCCTTCTTGCGGTTGCCGAGGTTCGATGCCACGCCCTGCACCACGCAGTCACTGGGGATGGGCATGCCGTTGTAATGCAGGATCGGGATCAGCTTGGTGCTGCACGCCTGGGTTTCCATCAACAGCAGCGAGCGCATCTGCGCATCGCGGTTCTGCTCCACGACGAACACCGTCTCGTGCCCGTCCAGGAACGCCTGCACCTCGCTGTTGAACGGAAACCCCCGGATGCGCAGGTAGTCGACGTCGATGCCCTCCTCGGCCAGTTCGTCCAGCGCCTCGGTCACCGCGCCATCGGAACTGCCGAACGCGATCAGTCCGACGGAGGTCTTCTCCGCCGCCGCCTGCAGCACGGGCTCCGGCACCAGGCCGCGCGCGGTGTCCCATTTGACCAGCAGCCGGTCCAATACGTCCCGGTACTCCTCGCCGTCCTCGGTGTAGCCACCGAAGCGGTTGTGCCCCGAACCACGCACGAAATAGGCGCCGCGCGCATCCTCGCCGGGATAGGTGCGGTAGGGTATGCCATCGCCGTCCCGGTCCAGGTAGCGGTAGAACTTCTCCAGTTCGTCGAGGTCGGCCGGCCCCAGCACCTTGCCGCGATCCGGGCGGTAACTGTCGTCCCAGGCCAGTTCCGGGATCATCCAGTCGTTCATGCCGACATCGAGGTCCGACAGCACGAATATAGGGGTCTGGAGACGCTCGGCCATGTCGAAGGCATGCACCGCCATTTCGAAACATTCCGCCGGGTCGGACGGCAACAGCAGGGGATGGCGCGTGTCGCCGTGCGAGGCATACGCGCACAGCAGGATGTCGCACTGCTGGGTACGCGTGGGCATGCCGGTCGACGGACCGACCCGCTGCACGTCGAAGAACACCGAGGGAATTTCGGCATAGTAAGCGAAGCCGATGAATTCGCTCATCAACGAGATGCCCGGCCCGGAGGTGGGTGTGAAGGCGCGCGCGCCGCACCAGCTCGCGCCCAGCACGATGCCGGCGGCGGCCAGTTCGTCCTCGGCCTGCACGATGCAGTAGTTGTTGCGACCGTTTTCCGGGTCGCGCCGGAACTGTTGGCAGTAACCCTTGAAAGCATCCATCAGTGAAGTGGAGGGCGTGATGGGATACCAGGCGCCCACCGTGGCCCCCGCATAGAGGCAGCCCAGCGCGGCGGCGGCGTTGCCATCGATCAGGATCTTGCCGGCATTGTCGCCCATGGTCTGCGCCCGCACCGGTAACGGGCAGGTGAAATTTTCGAGGGCATATTGGTAGCCAATGTCGATCGCCTCCAGGTTGCTTTCCACCAGCTTGGGCTTGGTGGCGAAGGTTTCCTCGAGCAGGGCCTGCAGGATGCTGCGGTCGATCCCCATCAGGGCGGACAACACCCCCACGTAGGCAATGTTTTTCATCAGGATGCGCACCCGGGACGCCTTGAAACGCTCGTTGCACATCGCCGCCAGCGGGACCCCCAGCACCGTGATGTCCTCGCGCACCTCCACGGCACGCCGCGGCCAGGTGGAGTCGTAGATGAGGAAGCCGCCCGGGGTCACTTCCCGCATGTCCCGCTCGTAGGTCTGCGCGTTCATGGCCACCATCACGTCCACCCGCCCCGAGCGGGAGATGTAACCGTCGCGGTTGGCGCGCACCTCGTACCAGGTGGGCAGGCCCTGGATGTTGGACGGAAACAGGTTCTTGCCGGTGACCGGGATGCCCATCCGGAACAGCGCCTTCATGAGCAAGCCGTTGGCACTGGCCGAACCGGTGCCGTTGACCGTCGCGATCTTGATGACGAAATCGTTTATCCGGCTTTGCGTTGCTGGCATGGCACGCTTCCGTCGTGGTCTGCGGCGCGCGGAAAATGGAACAGGGATTTCTGCATGTCCCAGGCGGCGGTGGGACAGCGCTCCGCACACAGCCCGCAGTGCACGCACAGGTTCTCGTCCTTGACCATCACCCGCGCGGTCTGCACCAGCGGGTCCGATACGAACAGGGGCTGATCCGGCTCCAGGCGCGGCGCCTTGAGGCGGGTCACCAGCTCGGGTTCTTTGCCGTTGGGAACGATGCTGAGGCACTGGGTGGGGCAGATATCGAGGCACGCATCGCACTCGATGCACAGGTCATCGGCGAACACGGTCTGGATGTCGCAGTTCAGGCAACGCTCCACTTCGGTCGCTACCTGGTCGGCGGTAAAGCCGAGCTCCACCTCGGTGGTGAGTTCCTCGAAACGCCGCTGCAATGAAACGTGGTTCATGATGCGACGCGCGGCGGGATCGAAGTCGTTCGAATAGCTCCACTCGTGGAGCCCCATCTTGCGACTGCCGAGGTTCATGGTGACCGGCAGGCGTTCGGTCAGCGCCCGTTCGTGGCAGTGGCGGTGGATGGAAATGGCCGCCTGGTGCCCATGCTCCACCGCCCAGATGATGTTCTTGGGCCCGAACGCCGCGTCCCCGCCGAAAAACACGCCCGGCCGCGTCGATTCGAAGGTCACCTCGTCCACCACCGGCACTTCCCACTGGTCGAACTCGATGCCCAGGTCGCGCTCGATCCATGGGAACGCGTTTTCCTGGCCGATGGCGAGCACCACGTCGTCGCAGGGGAAGAACACCTCCTCGACCGCGCGCTGTTCCAGGATGCGCCCGTTCTCGATATCGTATTCCATGACATCGAATTTCATCCCCACCAGCCGGCCGTCCTCCATCACGAAGGCCTTGGGTGAGTGGTTGACGACGATTTCAACCTGCTCTTCCTCGGCATCCTCCAGCTCCCAGTCGGAGGCCTTGAAGAACCCGCGTGGCTTGCGGGCCATGACCTTCACGTCACGGGCGCCCAGCCGCAGAGAGGAGCGGCAGCAATCCATGGCCGTGTTGCCCACCCCGATGATCAGCACCCGCTCGCCGATGGCTTCCACGTGGCCGAATGCCACCGATTCCAGCCAGGTGATGCCAATGTGGATGTTGGCAGCGCCCTCCTCGCGGCCCGGCAGCTTGAGCTCCTTGCCCTTGGGGGCGCCGGACCCGACGAACACCGCGTCGAAATCCTCCTCGAGCAAAGCCCGCATGCTCTCCACGGGGTGATTGAGGCGCAGGTCCACGCCCATGTCCACGATGTAGTCGATTTCCTCGTTGAGCACGCTCACCGGCAAGCGAAAGGCGGGTATGTTGGAACGCATGAGACCGCCGGGCACCGGCAGGGCCTCGAACACCGTGCACTCGTAGCCCAGCGGCATGAGATCATTGGCCACCGCCAGCGAAGCGCAACCGGCGCCGATCAGCGCGATCCGCTTGCCATTCTTGCGTTCGGGAATCACCGGCAACAGGTGTTCGATCGCATCGCGATGATCGGCGGCCACCCGCTTCAGCCGACAGATGGCGACCGGCTTCTGATCCATGCGCCCACGCCGGCAGGCGGGTTCGCAGGGCCGGTCGCACACACGGCCGAGGATGCCGGGAAACACGTTGCTTTCCCGGTTGAGCATGTAGGCATCGGTGAAGCGGCCCTGGGCGATCAGGCGAATGTACTCCGGCACGTCGGTGTGCGCCGGGCAACCCCACTGGCAATCCACTACCTGGTGGTAGAAATCCGGATTGGAGGTATCCGTGCGTTTCATCGTGCTTGGCAACGCTCCGCCATCACGGTTACTGGAACCGCGTCACGGCGCAAGGATACCCGTTTTGAGACGGGTCCGCATCATGCCCCGCGCGGCGCTTGCGGCGGCGCGACTGCTACCCTAATGTGTCGATTGCGCCCGGTTACACGTGGAGTATGCTCGCCATGCGCGTTCCGCCCCGATCAGCTGCACTCGCCTGCCTGCTCGCCGTGTCCGGAATGGCGGCCACGGCGGCGGCGGGTCCCGTGGAGGTGGCCGAGCGCGTGCGGGATTGGCGCATGGCCCACGAGCAGCAGCTCGTGGATCGTTTTGCCGCCCTGTTGAGCATTCCGAACGTAGCCCGTGACCGGGCCCATATCCGACGCAACGCGGAGCATATCGGCGACCTGCTGGAGGCCGCCGGCATGGAGGTGCGCCTGCTAGAGGTGGCCGATGCCAACCCGGCGGTGTTCGCCCAGCGGCTCGTGCCGGGCGCGGCGCGGACGGTAATGATCTACATCCACTATGACGGACAACCCGTCAACCCGGCGGACTGGGCCTCGGAACCCTGGACGCCGGTGCTGCGCACCGACAGCGTGGAGAACGGCGGGCGGGAGGTGCCGATGCAGGGTCCGTTCGATCCCGAATGGCGGATTTTTGCGCGCTCCGCGGGCGACGACAAGGCGCCGATCATCGCCCTGCAGGGAGCGCTGCAGGCGCTGGCATGGGCTGGCCTGGAACCGACGGTGAACCTCAAGGTGTTCCTGGATGGCGAGGAGGAAGCCGGCTCGCCCAACCTGCGCCGCGTCCTCGAGACCCATGCCGAGGCACTGGCCGCCGACCTGTGGCTGTTCTGCGACGGGCCCATGCATCAGAGCCGCCGGCCACAGCTGGTCTACGGCGTGCGCGGCAGTTATGGCCTCAATCTCACCGTGTACGGCGCCAACCGGCCGCTGCACAGCGGCCATTACGGCAACTGGGCGCCCAACCCGATCCTGCTGCTGTCCGAGTTGCTGCTGAGCATGCGCGATAGCAGCGGCCAGGTGCTCATCGAGGGTTTCTACGACCAGGTGCGGGGCCTGTCCGCAGCCGAGCAGGCGGCCGTGGACGCCTCCCCGCGCATGGACGACCTGCTGAAGCTGGAACTGGGAATCGCACAGCCCGAAACCGGCGATCGCATCGAACAGGCCATTCTGCGCCCGGGCCTGAACCTGCGGGGCATCAGCTCCGGAGGCGTGGGCGCAGCCTCGCGCAACGCCATCCATCCGCACGCCACCGCATCCATCGGGCTCCGGCTGGTTCCCGACCAGACGCCCGCGCAGCTGAGCGCGGTCCTGGAACGACATGTCCGAGCCCAGGGCTTCCACATCCTGTCCGCCGAGCCGACCCCCGCCGAGCGTGTCCGTTACCCGCGACTGGCCCGGTTGGACTGGTCCGGTTCGGGCGGTTATCCCGCCTACCGGGCACCTTTCGATCATCCACTGGCGCGCCAGGTTTCCGCCCTGCTCAACGAGCTTGCCGACGGCACCCTGATCCAGACGCCCACCATGGGCGGCAGCCTGCCCATCTACATCGTCGACGAAGTGCTCGCTACGCCCGTGCTGATCCTGCCGGTGGCCAACCACGACAACAACCAGCACGGCGCCAACGAGAACCTGCGCCTGCAGAACCTGTGGGATGCCATCGAAACCTACGCCGCGGTGCTGACCGGGCTGTAACACCGCCAGACCCGCGCGCAGGACGCGGCTGCCCGTAAGGCGGCTCAGAGCAACTGCTGCAACGCCTCCACCAGCCGCCCCACCTCGTCCTCGCTGGTGTAATGCACGAAGGAGGCCCGCAACACGCCCTCCTCCGGCGCGATGCCCAGCGCTTCCACCAACCGCCAGGCGTAAAAATTGCCGCAGCCGACCCCCAGTTTGCGCTCGCCGAGACGAGCGGCCAGGGCGCCGGCGTCCTGCCCGGCCACGGTGAACGACACCGTCGGCGCCCGGTCGGCGGGGTCAGCGCGCCCGATCAGGCGCACATCGTCACGCCCGGCAAGGAACTCCAGCAGCGCCGGCAGCAGGTGGCGTTCGCGTGCCTGGAACAGGTCGTGCACGCGGCGGGCCTTGTGCCGAGGCGGCGCCTCCGGCTCGTCGAAATGATGGTCGTGCACCAGCTCCAGGTAATCCATGACGCCGTTCACCGCAGCCACCTGGGCATGGTCCGGGCCGGCCGGCGTAAAGCGCGCGGTCGGCTTGCCCGCGTTGAAGAAATGCCCCTGGTTGGGCAGCGCCTCGTTCAGCGAACGGCTGAGGTACATGGCACCCAGGTGCGGGCCATATACCTTGTACAGCGAGAAGAAGTAGATGTCCGCGCCCAGCGTGCCGAGATCCGGCAGGCCATGCGGACAGTAGGACACGCCATCCACGATGGCAATGGCGCCCGCGGCGTGGATGCGCTCCGCGATGTCCGCGACCGGGTGCATGCTGCCCACCACGTTGGAACAGTGGGTGAAAGCCACCGCCCGCGTCCTTTCGCCGAGCAGCCCGTCCAGCCGCCCCGGGTCCAGCGCACCACTGTCGCCATCCACCGGCCACTCGCGGATCACCACGCCCGCGGCTTCCAGCCAGCGCCACACGCCCACGTTGGCCTCGTGGTCCTGGTTGGTGACGATGATTTCGTCCCCCGCCTGCAGGTATTCGCGCAGCGCCTGCGCAATCACGTAACTGTTTTGCGAAGTCGACGGCCCGAAATGCAACTCGTCGCCGTCGACGCCGAGCCAGGCCGCCATGCGCTGGCGGGCGGCATCCATCAGTTCGCCCGCGCGCCGGGACGGCGCAAAGGCGTAGTAGGGCTGTACCTTGGTCTCCCGGTAATAACGATCGAGGTGTTCGATCACCTGCCCGCAGGCATAGGAACCGCCCGCATTCTCGAAATGGGCAAAGCCCTCGAGCGTCGGCTCGCGGAAAGCCGGGAACTGGCTGCGCACGAAGTGCAGGTCGAGCTCGGGCATGGCGCCGGTCATGGCCCCGGGCCCCGCTCGGCTCGGCGATGGGGCCGGGCAGTCGCTCACGCCCCCAGGCCCGCCATGGTGATGTACTTGATCTCGATGAACTCGTCGATGCCGTAACGGGATCCCTCGCGCCCGATGCCGGATTCCTTGACCCCGCCGAACGGCGCCACCTCGGTCGAAAGGATCCCGTCGTTGATGCACACCATCCCATACTCGAGTCCCTCGGCCACCCGCCACACGCGGCCCAGGTCACGGGCATAAAAGTACGAGGCGAGGCCGTACTCGGTGGCGTTGGCGAGTTCGATCACTTCCTGCTCGTCACCGAAGCGGAAAATGGGCGCCACGGGCCCGAAGATTTCCTCGGTGGCGAAGGCCATGTCGGCGGTGACGTCCCGGACCACGGTCGGCTGATAGAAATAACCTCCCAGCGCATGCCGCTCACCGCCCTCGACCACGCTGGCACCCTTGCCGAGCGCATCGTCCAGCAGGGTTTCCACCTTGTCCACCGCACTGGCGGAAATCAGCGGCCCGATGCTGACTCCTTCCTCCTCGCCCCGGCCCACTTTCAGCGCCCGCACGGCCGCCGTGAACCGCTCGACGAACGCCTCGTAGACCCCGTCCTGGACGTAAATGCGATTGGCGCACACGCAGGTCTGGCCGGCATTGCGGTACTTCGACAGGATCGCGCCCTGCACCGCGGCGTCGAGGTCGGCGTCGTCGAACACGATGAAGGGCGCGTTGCCGCCCAGCTCCATGGACACCTTCTTCACCGTGGAGGCACACTGGCGAATCAGCAGCTTGCCGATCTCGGTGGAGCCGGTGAAGGAGAATTTCCGTACCAGCGGACTCTCCGTGAGTTCCCTTCCGACCTCGGAGGAATGCCTGGTGGTGAGGACGTTGAAAACCCCCGCCGGGATACCGGCCTGCGCGGCCAGTTCGGCCAGGGCCAGCGCCGACAGCGGCGTTTCCGAGGCGGGCTTGATGACCACCGGGCAGCCGGCCGCCAGCGCCGGGCCGGCCTTGCGGGTGATCATCGCGTTGGGGAAATTCCACGGCGTGATCGCCGCGACCACGCCGACCGGCTGCTTGATCACCACGATGCGGCGGTCCGGCAGGTGGGTCGGGATGACGTCGCCATAGACCCGCTTGCCTTCCTCGGCGAACCACTCGATGAACGAAGCGCCGTAGAGGATCTCGCCGGCGGACTCCGCCAGCGGCTTGCCCTGCTCGGCGGTCATCAGCGCGGCCAGGTCGTCCTGGCTGGCCACCATCAACTCGAACCAGCGGCGCAGCAGTACAGCCCGCTGCTTGGCCGTTTTGCCCCGCCACTCGGCCCAGGCGGCATTGGCGGCCTCGATCGCGCGGCGCGTTTCCGCCACGCCCAGGTTCGGAACCTCGGCCAGCACGGAACCGTCGGCCGGGTTGGTGACCGCGAACACGGCCCCGTCGTCGGCGTCCACCCATTCGCCGTCGATGTAGGCCTGGGTCCTGAACAGGTCCGGGTTATCGAGTTTCAGCGCTGCCTGGGTCTTGTCCAACATGTCGATCCACCATCGTCGTGCGCGAAGATCCTACGTTCAATCCTCGCGCCCCGCTTGTCAATGCTGGCGATCAATTAAGCGGGTCGAACCGCATCGACCCGGCTCAGGCGTTACAATGTGGTGGAGAATTCCGAAGGGCGATGCCGGCGGTGCACACCCAGCACGACACATTCGATTTCCACTACCTGCGAGACCAGTTGATCGGGGCCGACGCGGCGATCTGCACGCCCTTCGGCGAACGCCTGATGGTCTACGCGGACTACACCGCCTCCGGGCGCTGCCTGAAGTTCATCGAGGATTACCTGCAGAACCTGCAGCGCATTTACGCCAACACCCATACCGAGGACGACATCAGCGGTCGCTCCATGACGCGGCTGCTGGACGAGGCGGAAGCGCACATCAAGCGCTCCGTCAATGCGGGCCCCGGTGGCCGGCTGGTGGCCTGCGGGACCGGGGCGACGGGCGCCATCGACAAGTTCCAGCAGATCATCGGCGTGGCGCTGCCCCCGGCGAGCCGGCAGAAGCTGGATGAACTGCTGGCCGGCTGCCTCGGCCACGAGCACCTGAACACCTTCCGGAATTTCATCCGGCGCCACGAGCCGGTGGTGTTCGTGGGCCCCTACGAGCACCATTCCAACGAAATCAGCTGGCGCCAGGGCCTGGCCACGGTGGTGCCGGTGGAACTGGCCGCCGACGGCGGCATCGACCTGCAGCACCTGGAACAGCTGCTGCAGGACCGCGCCTACCAGGGCCGCATGAGGATCGGCTCGTTTTCCGCCGCCTCCAACGTCACCGGGATGCGCTCACCGGTACACGAGATCGCCTGCCTGCTGCATCGCCACGACGCCATCGCCTGCTTCGACTACGCCGCCTGCGCACCCTATGTCGAAATCGACATGAACCCCGTCGGCCATCCGTTCGACGGCGACCCCTCGCTGGACGCGGTGTTCGTCTCCCCGCACAAGTTCCTCGGCGGGCCCGGCTCCAGCGGCATTCTGGTCTTCAACGAACGTCTCTACCACCGCGAACTGCCGCCCAGCGTCAGCGCCGGCGGGACAGTCGACTACGTGGGCCCGCGCGACCAGGATTTCATCCAGCACATCGAGGAACGGGAAAAGGCCGGCACCCCGGGTGTGCTGCAGACGCTGAAGGCGGCGCTGGCGTTCCAGGTCAAGGACCGCCTGACGGCGGACCGGATCGAAGCGGCCGAGGGCGCCATGCTGGAACGCGCCTTCGCACGCTGGTCGGCCCATCCGAACATCGACATCCTCGGCAACCCGGACCCGGCCCGGCGCATCGGCATCGTCTCGTTCAACATCCGCGCGGGGGGCGCTCGCGTGCTGCACCCGAAATTCGTCACCACGCTGCTGAACGACCTGTTCGGCATCCAGACGCGCGCCGGCTGTTCCTGCGCGGGGCCGTACGGCCACCGCCTGCTGGGCATTGACGATGCCACCTCCGAGCGTTATCGCGAATGGATCGCCCGCGGCTACTCGGGGATCAAGCCGGGCTGGTGCCGCGTGAGCTTCAACTACGTGATGGACGAGCTCGAATTCGCTTACATCCTCGATGCGGTGGAATTCGCCGCCGACCACGCCCACCATTTCCTGTCCGGTTACGACTTCGACATCCACACCGGCGCCTGGCAGCACCGGGAGAATCCCGTGGAGCTGGAGCGGTTCGCGCTGGATGCGGCGCTGGGCTACGAGGGGCCCTGCTGCACTTCCCTGGCGCTGGATGAACGGCGTGCGGCCTACGGCCGAGCGCTCGACGAGGCCCGGCAGGCATCCGCGGCGCTGGCCAAGGGCCCGGCGGCGGCACTGGTCGAGCTGGAGGGCGCGCTGGGTGCGCTACAGTTTTTTCCCCTGCCCGAACTCAGCCTTGGCGAGCAGTCGCAGGGTCTGGCCCGGCGCTCGGCCTGAGCCGGGCCACCCGCCCCGATCACTGGAATCTCAGGCGCAGCCCGCGAAGCCTTCGGCCTCCATCTTGGCCTCATAGGGCCCCGCCACCTCGGAACCGACGACCAGGGTGGGCTTGACGGCGCCCCAGTCCTCCGGCCTGAGAATCACCATCCAGGCGGCGTAGGGGTCGTCGTTGGCGAGATTGGGCTGGTTCACCAGTTCCTGGTTGACCTCGATCACTTCACCGGCGGCGGCGGACTTCGCGGGCCCCACCCACTTGCCGGATTCCACGGTGGCGCAGGACTTCCCGGCGCGCACCGACCGGCCGACCTTCTTGGGCGTGAATGCCACCAGCTGGCCCGCCATGGCAGTGGCGATGGTGGTCATGCCGATCTTGACATTGCCGTCGCCGGTTTCCTGGAACCAGGTATGGTTCTCGACGTCGTAGAGCAGTTCATCGGGTAAATGGCATCCGCGTACAGTTGGCATGATTTCAATCTCCCTCGCGCATGTTCACGCTTCGGCGCGCAATGGCCTCGATGAGCAGCAGAACTCACCCAGTCCTGCCGTCTGCAGCTTGCCGCTGATGAACAGGAACAGGTGATTGGCGATCAGTGCCATCATGCGCTTGCGCCGCGCCGTGTCCGGATGATCCGGTTGCATGGTGATCAGGTTGTAATGGTAGACCAGTTCGCGACAGGTCTCGCGGCAGGCGTTGAAACTCGGCTCCCCGGCAGCCCCCTGACGGTGCAGGGCCAGGATTCGAAAACCTTCGCGCCGCTCATCGAGCGGCTGCCGACCGTGGGCCTGCAACCAATGCTCCAGGACCTGCTCGCCGAGCTCCAGCAGTTCGCCGGCCTCCCCCTCGCCCGCAGTGAGGGTATCGAGGCGCGCGCCGATGTCCGCCAGGGTGCTCACGCGAGGCCCCGCTCCTTCAGGAAGCCCATGGAATCGGAAATGTTTTCCTGTACGCCCACCTTGCGGGGTTTCAGGCCCAGGGCCAGGCCGAGCAGCTGGGTGAAATAGAGGATCTTGACATCGGTTTTGATGCCGAGGCGTTTCTCGGCACGAATCTGGTGCATCTCCAGCCCGCTGTGGCAGGTCGGGCACTCGGTGGCGATCACTTCCGCGCCGGCGGCCTCCGCCGCCTGCAGGATATTCGCAACAAGCCGTGTCGAGGTGTCGCTGTCGGACAGCGTATGCGCTCCGCCGCAACAAGCCGTCTTGAGCGGGAAGTCGACGTTCTCGGCACCGGCGGCCGCCAGCAGATCGTCCATGAAATGCGGCTTGGAGGTCGATTCGCTGCCGGGCCCGGAATCTTTTTCGGGAAAGATATGGCGCGGACGCGTGTACATACACCCATAATAGTTGGCGATGCGCATCCCCTGCAGGGAATTGCGGACCCGCTCCCGCAAGCCGTCCTCGCCGATGGCCTGCTTGATCCAGTCCAGGGCGTGGATGGTTTCCACCTGTCCGGCCTGGTAGGCGGTATGGCCGGCCTTTTCCGACAGCCGGCCGACCACGTCCCGTGAGTCGGCATCGTGCTGCAGGTCATACTCCGCCTTCTTGAGGTTGTGGTAACAACCGTTGCAAGGCGCCATCACGACTTCCTGGCCCATCTCGTTGGCGGCCATGGACATCACGCGGGACGACAGGTAGGTCTGCAGCTTCGGGTCGATGTTCTTGACCTCCATCGCCCCGCAGCAATTCCAGTTCTTGACGTCCTTCAGCTTCAGCCCGAGGGCCTTGCCGAGGGCGCGCGTGGAGCGGTTGTACGCATGCCCGCTGCCTTCCAGCGCACAGCCGGGGTAGTAGGCCACTTCCCGATACCTGGATTTCGTGTCAGTCATGCATCGGCTCCCGTTCCTCGCCCGTCGCGGCGGCTTGCTGCCCGAGTCCCAGCGCCCGGCGGTGATGCCGCTGCTGTTCCTCCACATACTCCTCGATGGCCGCCCGCGCCCCGGACCAGCCGCGCGTGCGCGGCGCGACGAACGTGGCCAGACCCATCCTGGTGAGCAGGGCGACGGGCAGATGCTTGAGCAGGTTACCAATCATGGNNGAGCGCCTGCCCGGTGCGCTGCAGGAAGCGACGCAGCGTGCGGCCGTCCTCGATCTTGCCGGTTGCGAACACCTGCTCGCTGAAAATTTCATCGAACACCATGGAATCGGATTTCGGCGTGTGGCCCTTGAGCTCCAGCCAATGCGCGGTGGCCTTCATGACGCCCTCGGGGAACACGTCGCGCGGGCAGACGTAGGTGCATTTGTTGCAGGACACGCATTGCCAGATGATGTCCTTGTCGCGCAGCAGTTCGGACTCCATGCCCTGGCGGATCAGGTAAATCCAGTAGCGCGGGTTGAAGTCCGGATTGAGCGCGTGCACGGTGCAGGAATTGGTGCAGGAACCGCACTGCCAGCATCGGTGGATATACTCGCCCCCCGGCAGCGCTCCGATCTCTTCTTCCAGCGCCTCGTTGTAGTCGCTGACCACGCGATCCTCGATGAACGTGCTCCAGTGCCCCGAGACGTCCACCCCCTCGAGTTCGAGCTTTTCGTGGACCAGCAGGTTCTCGGGGCGGATCAGCGATTTTTCGTGGATCGGCATGGCTCAGTTTTCCGTCACCGCGGCATCGTCCAGCACGTGCGCCTCGCCGCTGATCGGCTTCAGGCGCGTGCGCCCGGAATCGGCGCGCACCCCGTCCAGCCCCAGCATGCGGCGCGCGTGTTCCATGGGGTCCCCGGGGGCAGAGAAATCGGCGCGCAGGTACACGCTGCCCTGGGATGCAATGTAGCCGGCGTAGACCTGGGCGCACAGCAGGTCCACGTACCAGATCACGTCGCGGAACACGCCATTGGCGGAGAGGAACTGGCTCAGCTCTTCGCGCAGCATCAGGTAGGTTCCATAGCCGTCACCGATCGGAATGCTGATGTGATCGACATCGTCGCCGTACCAGATCTCGCGAATGACGCCGGTGTTGGTGCGCGCGTCCCACACCCAGCGATTCATCAACGGATAGCGCTCCGGATCCACCTGGTGCAGGATTTCAGTTGCCAGGTCCCGCACCCAGCGATGCTCGCGATCGGCAGGAAAGCGCTCGCAGAATGCCCGCAGGCGATCGTCCGCCGTGGTGGTGTCCTCCGCGCCGGCCAGCAGCTCGACGATGGCCTCGGCCATGCCCCCGTACGCCGGCTGCTCGAGCCACGGCCCGACCCGGCGCCGGACGCTGGCCATGAAGGCGCACAGGCACTTGAAAGAATCCAGCGTCGGCGCCTGTGATTCGCTGTCCTGCAGCGCCTGCCGGAACATGCGGCTCTTGAGCTTGAGCGCGTCGATCCAGGTTTCCACCCCGCCTTGCGCTTCGGTGCCCGCCACCAGCGCGGTGAATGCGCTGTTGAGCAAGGGCCCGCTGAGCTCCAGCTGAGGCCGCTCGAGTTCGCCCTCCATGCGGGTGGCCGGGAAGCGGAACACCGATGTCACGCCGCCCGCTGTTGCAGGTCGAGGGCAGCCATCGCGGCTGCGGTGCCCTGCGCGATGGAATCGTCGATGGTCTCCGGCCCGGTGGCCGATCCCGCAACGAACACGCCGGGACGCGTCGTCTGGCCGAACGCCGAGTAGGTGCTGCCCTGGTCGATGTAACCGTGGCGCTCCAGGCCCACGCCAAACGTGGTGGCGATGCGCGCGTTGTCCACGTTGGGATCCATGCCGATGGCGTGCACGACCATGTCGAACGGGATGGTGATCGGCCGTTTGACCAGCGTGTCTTCGCCCTTGACGATCAGGCGTTCGCCGTCGGAGGTCACCTCGGCGATCCGCGCCTTGATGTACTTGACCTTGAACTCCTCCTGGCTGCGCCAGTAGTACTTCGTCTCGTAGAGGCCGAAGGTGCGGATGTCCATGTAGTAGATGTAGACGTGGCAGTCCGGCAGTTCCTCGCGGATCTCCATCGCCATGTTGCTGGACACCGTGCAGCAGATTTTAGAGCACCATTCCCGGCCGATCTGGCGGTCGCGCGAACCCACGCACAACAGGATCGCCACGCGCTTGGGCTTGCGTCCGTCGGACGGACACCGCACGCCCTGGCCGGATGACATCATCTGCTCGACCTGGGTGGTCGTCACCACATCGGGGTAAGTCCCGAAGCCCCACTCGGGCTTGTTGAGCGAGTCGAAGTGGGTGAAGCCGGTACACAGAATGGCGGCACCGGCCTCGACGCTGCTGCCGTCCGACAGCGTCGCCGTGAAACCGCCCGGCTCGCCGTCGAAGGCCGTCACCGTCGTGCCGGTGCGGATGTCGACCTGCGCCACGCCCGTCACCCGGTTTACCATGCCGCCGATGGCATCGGCGGCCCATTCGCCAGACGGCACCAGCCGCGCATAACCCGACAGGATCGGGGCCCCGCCGAGGCGGTCCTCCTTCTCCACCAGGATGCAGGAATGTCCCACGCTCGCCAGGGCATGCGCCGCCGCGAGCCCGGCCGGGCCCCCGCCCACGATCAGTGTTGGCTTGCTCATCTATCTCTGCTCGATTCGTTGGAATCCCGGCCCGCCGGTAATGGCCAGCCGCGGATCGTAGAGGCTGTCGTACTTGCCGGCCTCGACTTCCTTGAGATACGCCTCGAATTCGACCTTCTTGGCCTGCCAGTCGATGCCGAGTTTCTCCATCAGGCGCTCGGTGGCCGAGGCGTGCCAGTGTGACTGCACGATGCGGTACGGGTGCGCGCCGCAGGCGAGCGCCGCGAACTGCACGTCCGCCAGCACCGGCAGGTTGTAATCCTTGCCGGCCGCCTTGCCGATCCACTGGTTCTTGTCCAGGGTCGTGATGCAGCCGGTGTCGTGCCCGATCATGACGTCGGCTTCGGCCTCTTCGACCGCCACCTTGATCTTGCGGTCGATGGCGAACGACCGGGTGAATTCGCGCTCGGAGATGATGTGTCGAAAGCCGAAGCCGCAGCAGTCGTACCAGGTCGAATAATCGATGACCTGGGCGCCGAGCGATTCCATGATGCCGGTGGACACCGCGACCCGGTTGCCGCCCAGGATGTTGTCGTCGTAGATCGCGTCCTCGGGCACCATCTTGTACACGTGGCAGGCCGGGTGAATGGTGGCGCGAACGTTGCTGCAGTCGATGACCTGATGCTCGGCGATCTCATCGCGCATCATGTGCACCCATTCGGAGTAGTGCACCACCTCCTCGGGAATCAGCAGCTTGCCGTCCACCAGGCGACCCAGCTTGGCCAGGATCTTCCTGACCTTCTCGCGCAGCGGGGCCGACTGCAGCAGGTAGCCGCGCACCTCCTTGTAGTTGCCGAACGACGTGCCGCAGTGCACCAGCGGGTAGTAGTAGCCGTCGGGCAGGCCCTGCGCGCGCGCGGACACGTAGGCCTGGTGGAAATTGCGCAGGAACACGGCCGCCAGGCTCTCGAGATTGCCGATACCCGAGCCGTGGTAATTCCAGGCCGTGCAGGAGGTCTGGTCGGTCTCGTCCAGGTAGCGGATGTCCATCTTGTTCATCAGCCACAACAGCGAGGTGGGGTAACCCGGAATGTTGCCGCACTGGCCGCAGGACTTGTGGTGCCAAAGCTGTTGGGTGGGCACCCGCTTGTCCCAGCCGTAGATGGTCTTGGCGGTCTTGGGCGCGTGTTGTTCCTGGACGCGGTGCACGACGATCTCGCCGTCGCGTTCCAGTTCCCACATCGCGTCACGCACATCCTCGACGCGTTCCTTGTTGGTCATCAGTGAGCGCTTGTCGATGACCTGCTCCACCCAGGCGGTGGCGGTGCGCGCGTCCTGGGGGCTCAGGTTGGCATCGCGCCACTCGGACCCGTGTCCGGTGAAGCGCTCGCCCTGGTTGTTGTCGTTACCCGTGCTCATGTTGTGCTCTCTCCGTTATATTGGGTTCGCCCTCGGCGCCGCTGCCTCGCTTAATCCTGCTCGTCCTGCTCGTCCTGCCAGTCCTCGAGGTCCTCGCGCTTCTCGTCCATGATGTCGATGATCACGTCGAACAGGTTCTCGTCGATGGTCTCGAGCTGGTCGAGCACGCCGGTCTCCTCCCAGATGGTGTAGAGCTCGACCGAGGTGGTGAGGTTGACCTCCCACGCGGTTTTGGTGGTGTTGAGGGTGGGCATCGGGATGGCCTTGCGCAACACCTCGAGCGGCGCGTCGATCTTGGAAACGTTGGGGCCCCAGTCGGCGAAGCCGTCCGCGGTGATCATGTCCGGCGACAGCTGGTTGCCGGTGGAAATCAGCTTGAGCATGACGCGCGAGAAGGGGCGCAGCACGTTCTTGGCCGATTCCATGCCATGCTTGATCGCCGCCTCGCGCATCAGCATGACCAGCCCGCCCGGTGAATTGTTGAACGGGCAGCGCGCCGCGCAGGTATAGCACTGGGCGCAGGCCCAGATCTTTTCCTGCATGGCGTCGTAGATGCCCTCCAGGTTTTCGGTCCACAGCAACTGGACGATTTCGCGGGGGCTGAAATCGTAGTAATGCGCGGCCGGACAGGTGGCGGTACAGATGCCGCAATTCAGACAGCCATTGAGTTCATGGTCGTAGCGGATGTCCGACTGGATGTCGTCGAAGATTTCCTTCAGCTTCTCGCGCCCGAGCGGCGTGGCATCGGAGACCGGGTCGCCGATGTGCGCCTGGACGCGTGTTCCATGGGCATGGGACATGGTGTTCGTCAATCCTCCGGCCGCCGGGTCGCGCGCGGCCTCAGTAGGTCAGCACCCGGCATTCGTCATCCTCCATGATCTCGCCGATCAGGTGGGCGCCGCCGATGATGCCCTCGCATTCGGGAATCAGGTCTTCCTGGGTCATGTCGAACAGGTCCAGGTTGGGCGAGCAGCAATAGAACTTGACGCCCGCCTCGTGGGCATCCTTGATGAAGTCGAGCACCGACTTGGGAGAGCCCTCCTTCACGAACAGCTTCTCCGCCACGCCCTTCTTCATCAGGCGCCCGGAGGTGGCGGTGCAGATGACGTCGACTTCGTATTCCATGGCGGCCGCCACCGTCGCCTGGAAGATCGGCGCACCCAGTTCCTCGCCGTTACGGGTGTCGGTGTTGGCCATGACGATGATCAGTTTCTCTGCCATCAGCTCGGTACTCCTGTTGCGAAACGCGGAGCGGGCCGTGCAGGATGCCATCACCCCGCACCGGGCGCCCTCAGCGCGTCATCAAAATAATATTAAGTTATTCTAATGTAAATCGCGAATCAATCCGGAATCAATTGACCTCCTGCGGCCCTCCGCGGTCACTTATTCTCCAATGTGACCGGAATGCGATGTTTGACCTGCATCAGCCCGGTCACCTGCACCAGCCCGGTCATGATCGGAACCAGTGCATCTTCGATGTCGCGCACGCGCAGGCGCAATTCCTCCAGGGTCGGCACCGGGTCCTCGGGGCCTTCCTCGAACTCCATGATCAGGTCCTCGGCGATCGCCGGCTTGAAACCGGGATGGCCGGTAAAGCCGATCGCGTTCGCGCCGAGCTGGAAAATGGCCGGGCGCTCGCGCTCATCGACCGCCAGCACTGCCGCGTCGGGCGGCGGCACCGGCCAGTCGCGCATGTAGGAGACCCGCGGCACGCGTTCCGGCAGGAAGCCATTGAGCGCATCGCTGCGGGTCCGCACCGCGCTGCCGACCTCGAAGCTCAGCGCTCGCGGTCGCGAGCTGCCGCCGCCGGCCAGGCACAGAATCTGCGCACCCAGCTCGATGCCGATGACCGGCCGGCCGAGGCTGAGAAACGAGCGCGCCAGGGCCACCTCCTCCGCCAGCGACGGCACGTCGCGCCCGCCGGCGCTGCCCCAGGGGCCGCCCCCGAGCAGAATCAGCCCATCGCCGCATTCGCCCGGCGCCGGCACCCGCCCCTGTTCCGTGAATGGCCGATGGTAGCGGAAGCGGATGCGACGGCCCTCCAGATGATCCTCCATCAGGCCGAGATAATCCGCCGAGGTGTGCTGTATGACGTCGAGGGTACTCATCCCGCCCTGCCATCAGGCATCCTGCAGGCTCCGATAGTACTCGCGCAGGATCTCGATGACCTCCGGGCGGCCGAATTCCCTGGGCACCGGCGCATCCTCCGCCAGCATGGCCCGCTGCTCGGTCCCGGAGATGTGAATGCGGTGCTCCTCACCGTGTGGACAGGTCTTGCCGGTCGCCATGCCGAAGCATTTCCGGCAGAAAAACGTGATGTCGATCTTCAGCGCGCGCGTGTGCAGTGCCCCATCCCACAGCGTGTCGAACACGTGGTGCGCATCGAAGGGGCCGTAATAGTTGCCTACGCCGGCGTGGTCCCGCCCGACGATCAGGTGTGAACAGCCGTAATTCTGCCGGATCAGGGCATGGAACAACGCCTCGCGGGGCCCGGCATAACGCATTTCGATCGGGTAGCCGGCCTGGATCACGGTGCCCGGCACGAAATAGTGGTCGATCATCGCCTGAATGGCGCGGGTCCGCACATCGGCCGGTATGTCCCCGGGTTTCAGCTTGCCCAGGACCTGGTGGATGAACACCCCGTCGGTCACTTCGATGGCGATTTTCACCAGGTGTTCGTGGGCGCGTTGCATCGGGTTGCGCGTCTGGAAGGCCGCGACCCGGGACCAGCCGTTTTCCAGGAACAGCGCGCGCGCCTCGGCAGGCCGGATGTACAGCTCGGGATAGCGCTCCGGGTAAACCCCCTCGGACAGGCAGTTGACCCGCCCGGCGAGATTCACCGGGCCCTGGTCCAGCACCTTTTCGACCCCCGGATGGGCCCGGTCCGCCGTGCGGTACACGTGCTCGCATTCCAGCAGCCGGTCCGGCGAATACTTCTCGGTGACCTCCATGATCGCGAGGACCTCGTCGCTCTCGCCGTCGACCAGCGCTACCTCTTCCTCGATGTGGATGCGCTCGGCCAACCCCCGCTCGCAGGACAGCGTGATCGGAATCGGCCAGAACAGGCCGTTTTGCAGCTGCATGTCCAGGCAGACGCCGCGCCAGTCCGCCTCGCCCATGAACCCGTCCAGCGGGGTATAGGCACCCATCGCCATCATCAGCGTGTCCGACACCTCGCGGCTGGTCATCGGCACCTTCTTGAGATTACGGGCACGTTCCCTTTCCTCGGCGCGCTCGGCCTGCGGCAACAGCAGGATTTTCAGCCCTTCGCCGCCATGCGGTTCCACCAGTTTCGACACGGTCATTGCCTCCAGGTCATGGAATCCGGCCGCCGGGTCCGAATGACGGACACTCCGGCCAGTGTTTTCGTGCGCAATTCGTCTGTTTGATTCGCATACATTAACAAAAGCGAATATATTATGATGCAAGCGAGTTTTCGGTCCGACCCCCAACAGGATTATCAACGAGGACGACCCGATGTTCACCAGCAACCCCTTCGCCGAACTCTCCTCCTGGCTGTCTCCTTCCATCATGCAGGGCTATATCACCTTGATGATCCTCCTGGTGGTGGCCGGTACGATATTCGATGTGCTGCACAAGAAGAGCGCCCGGTATTTTTCGGAAAACATGCGCAAACAGAAAGCCAATGCCAAGCGATCCGTGGGCGGTGGCGAAATGGTCTCCAGCGCCATCAGGACCGCCGTGGTCGATGTCGCCGCTTCCGGAGAATTCTGCAACCCGAAGCGCCGCATCGCCCACCTTCTGACCATGTACGGCTTCATCGCCTTCGCCCTGGCCACCGCGGTGATGATCTACGCCTACCCGGCGGCAGCAGACACGCCGGCCATCTGGCCGCAGCTCTGGCACGTCGGCGCGCTGATGGTCTGTGTCGGGGGTTACTGGTTCTGGTTTTTCATCCGCGTGGACGTGGCGGCCGAGGGCAACTCGCCGTTCCGGGTGGTCCACGCCGACCTGTTCGTCCTGTCCCTGCTGGGCAGCGCCACCTTCGCACTGCTATGGTCCTGGCTGCAGTCGGCGGACAGTTCGTGGACGAAGGTGGCCTTCGGCCTGTTCGCGGCTGCGACGACCGTGTTGTTCGCCGGTGTGCCGTGGTCGAAGTTCGCACACATGTTCTTCAAGCCCGCCGCGGCATTCCAGAAACGGGTGACCAAAGCCGATGGTTCACTCGAGAATCTGCCGGAAGTGCCCGATTTGGCGGATCCTGCCGTACATGAAAGGTATCCCGATATTCCGGAATATCTGGGCAAAAACCCGCCCGACATGGGCCTTGGCATCAAGCGTGAAGCGCCGAACCACTACTGAGCCGTTTCAACTGATCGAATTTTTTGAGAGAAGATTAATATGCCTACTTTCGTATACATGACCCGTTGTGACGGCTGTGGACACTGCGTTGATATCTGCCCTTCAGACATCATGCACATCGATCCGACCCTGCGGCGCGCCTACAACATCGAACCCAACATGTGCTGGGAGTGTTACTCCTGTGTCAAAGCCTGCCCCATGGACGCCATTGACGTTCGCGGCTACGCGGACTTCGCCCCGCTGGGACACTCGGTGCGAGTCCAGCGTGACGAGGAAAAGGGTGTCATCGCCTGGCGCATCAAGTCCCGCAACGGTGAAACCGACCTGAACCTGCTGGCGCCGATCACGACCAAGCCCTGGGGCAAGGCCATTCCGCAACTGAAGGACGAGGCCGGGCCCACCCAGGAAGAGCGGGACAGCCAGTTACTGTTCAACGAGCCGAAGTATATCCGCATGGATGACGGTGACATTCATACCCTGGAATCCGCCGGGCTCAAGATGAAATCAGGGGTGTACTACTGATGGCCTACAAAACGATCGTAGAAGACAACATCGACATCCTGGTCGCGGGTGCCGGCCTCGGCGGTACCGGCGCTGCTTTCGAAGCGCGCTACTGGGGTCAGGACAAGAAGATCGTCATCGCCGAAAAAGCGAACATCGACCGTTCCGGCGCCGTGGCGCAGGGCCTGTACGCGATCAACTGCTACATGGGAACCCGCTTCGGCGAGAACAACCCGGAAGACCACGTTCGCTATGCGCGCATCGACCTGATGGGCATGGTGCGCGAAGACCTGCTGTTCGACATGGCGCGTCACGTCGATTCGACGGTGCACCAGTTCGAGGAATGGGGTCTGCCGATCATGCGCGACCCCAAGACCGGCGCCTACCAGCGCGAGGGCCGCTGGCAGATCATGATCCACGGCGAGTCCTACAAGCCGATCGTGGCCGAAGCGGCGAAAAAGTCGGCGGACAAGGTCTTCAACCGCATCTGCGTCACCCACCTGCTGATGGACGACGCCAAGGAGAACCGTGTCGCCGGCGCCGTCGGCTTCAACGTGCGTACCGGCAACTACCACGTATTCAAGGCCAAGACCGTTATCGTCGGCGCCGGTGGCGCATCCAACATCTTCCGGCCGCGCTCGGTCGGCGAAGGCGCGGGCCGCGTCTGGTACGCCCCCTGGTCGTCGGGCTCGGCCTACGGGCTGATGATCCAGGCCGGCGCGAAAATGACCCAGATGGAAAACCGCATCGTGCTGGCCCGCTTCAAGGACGGCTACGGCCCGGTCGGCGCCTACTTCCTGCACCTGAAGACCTACACCCAGAACGCTTACGGCGAGGAGTACGAGTCCAAGTGGTTCCCCGAGCTGCAGAAAATGGTGGGCAAGGAGTACCTGGATCCGGAAGCTTCGCACCTGACGCATCGTCCGATCCCGACCTGTCTGCGCAACCATGCGCTGATCTGCGAGGTCAACGCGGGACGTGGCCCCATTCACATGGTGACCATGGAAGCCTTCCAGGATCCGCATCTCGAGGAGATCGGCTGGCACAACTTCCTCGGCATGACCGTCGGCCAGGCCGTGTTGTGGGCGGCAACCGACGTCAATCCGAAATACGAAAACCCGGAACTGACGACCTCCGAACCGTACGTGATGGGTTCGCACGCGACCGGCAGCGGCGCCTGGTGCTCCGGCCCCGAAGACGTGTCTCCGCCCGAATATTTCTGGGGCTACAACCGCATGACCACGGTCGAGGGCCTGTTCGGTGCGGGCGACGCCGTCGGCGGCACACCCCATGCGTTTTCTTCGGGCTCGTTCACCGAGGGCCGCCTGGCTGCCAAGGCCGCCTGCAAGTACATCGACGACGGCAAGGCCGAGGGCATTCGTGTATCGCAGGAGCAGATCGATCGCCGCAAGGCCGAGATCTACAAGCCGCTGGAACATTACAAGATCTTCCGCAATGAAATCGTCGCCGGCGACGTCAACCCGAACTACATCAACCCGCGCCAGGGCCTGGATCGCCTGCAGAAGCTGATGGACGAGTACGGTGGCGGCGCCACGGTCAACTACATGACCAACGACAAGCTGTTGAACATCGGCCTGAAGAAACTGAAAACGCTGGAAGAGGACCTCGACAAGATCGGCGCCGAGAACATCCACGAACTGTTGCGCGCATGGGAGCTGAAGCATCGGGTTCTCACCTCCGAGTCGGTCCTGCAGCACACGCTGTTCCGCAAGGAAACCCGCTGGCCGGGTTACTACTACCGCGGTGATGCCATGAAGCTGGACGACGAGAACTGGCATGTGCTGACCGTTTCCCGCCGTGATCCGGAAACCGGTGAATACACCATGGAGAAGGCGCCCCTCTATCACCTGGTCAGCGAAAGCGAGGAAGCGGCGTAAGGAACGGAAACCGGGGTCAGGGTAAAGTGCCAGAGCACACTCACTCTGGCACTTCACTCTGACCCCATTCTTGCCAGATGAACATTATTGATCACACCGACGAAGAGATCCTGGCGGTTGCCCACCCGATGTGGGACGACCTGATCAAGTACTCCAACAAGGGCCAGTACGGGAAATTCATCAGGAAATTCTCCTATGACCTGCTGCTCGGCCTGAACGAAGTGGAGCTGGGCAAGCAGTTCAAGAAAAGCGTGCTGGCGCGTAAGCTGTCCAAGGAATGGGATTATCTCGGCACCATCCGCCGCGGTGAGCACGTGACGGTTCTCTACCGCGTGAGGAGCACCGAAAAAGAAGGTGAATGGCTCGGGCGCCTGGTCCTGGGTTATGAAAAGGGTGAAATCCGGATATTCTCCGCTTCCATATTCTGATGAAAGACGTGATCGAAACCAACAAGTACGTTGAACTGACCTACGAGGTCATCGACCAGAAGTCCGGCCAGGTACTGACCTCGGTCGAGTTTCCGCTGGGGTATGTCCACGGGGTCAACATGGTCCTGTCCCCCCAGGTCAGCGCCGAGCTGGAGGGCAGATCCGCAGGCGAAACCATAGAAGTTCCCCTGGACTGCAACAAGATATTCGGCCCCCGGGACGAGTCGCTGGTCATCACCGAGTACATCAGGAACGTTCCCGAGGAATATCGTGAAGTCGGCACCGCCATCCTGATGGAAAACGACAGGGGTGAAACCAAGACTTTCCTGGTCACCCGGAAGGACAGAAAAACCATCACCATCGATGGAAATAACCCGCTGTGCGGCAGAGAGGTCATTTTCAAGCTCGACATCCTGCTGGTCCGCGATGCCACCGAAGAAGAGATTGCGGCCGGCGGGAAAGTCGAACAAGGCCCGGATATCGAAACGGGGCCCAGTATTCACGAGTTTCTCAATTAGCCTGACGTCACGTGTGAATTTTGTTAGCGAGAGGCAAGAATCATGAGCGAACAACCCAAAACCAGGCCCAAAGTTCCTGAAGGCAAGGCGCGTTTCGTGACAACCCGTCAGAAGGAACCCAACGAGAAGGGTTTTGTCGGGTATGAAACCACCTGGGAGCCGTTTCAGAAAGAGGTCCCGTACACCACCCCGAAAAAGCCGTAAGCGCCCCGGCAGCACGAGCCCAAAAATCCGTGCGGCCCCCGCTGGATGGGTCGCGTTACACGCGCAGTCCGAACGTGGATCGTACGGCCGTCAGAACCTGAACGCCTCGAGCTCCCAGTGTTCGGTGCTGGCGTGCACCACCAGGCAGGATGGTCCACCGTAATTGCGAACCTGGCCAGCCGCACCCGGATTGACGATCCAGGGGTTCTCGGACTTGTCCACCATGCGCTGGTGGGTGTGGCCATAGACGATCATTTTCGCGTGCGGGTGGGCCGCGCGCAGGCCGGCGTGGTCCGGATTCGCCCAGCCATGCTCGTGGCCGTGTTCCACCGACAGCACCCCGCCCGGCAGCTCGAGTTCCGCGATACGTGGCAGGGCGATCACCGTGTCTCGCTCTGCCTCCGGCCAGCGCTCTGGCACATCGTTGTTGCCGGCCACGGCGGTGACATGGTCGTTGTGCTGTCGCAACGCCTCGAGGATGTGCCGGCCACAGATGTCACCGGCATGCACCACCTTGTCACAGCGGGCCACCACCGCCAGCACCTCGGGGGAGATGTGACCGTGGGTGTCGGACACCAGCGCGACCGTAACGGGCCGTTCAGTGGCCATCGTGCGGAGCCCCCTGCGTATCGATCGCGGCCTGCAGCGAGGACAGGAAGTCGTCCTTGCCGACCGACAGCACCTCGATGTCGGTATCCCGGAAAAAGCAGTCCAGCGTGCCGGGCAGCCGGTCCAGCGGCAGCCCCCGCAGCACGCCCTCCAGGTCATACACGACGCGCGGCGGGGTGACGAAAAAATCGCCCGTGATCAGCACCGAGCCAATGCGGTTGC
>WVWV01000029.1 GCA_011773845.1 Lysobacterales bacterium
AAATGACCTAAGTCATTCATGAAACCGGATTTTCTTGCAGCAGGCTTATCGTTGATGAAGCCAAGCAGGCTGCTGAGAGATTCCCCGCCCCCGAGCACATGGGCAGGCGAGGATAAAGGCCTGGACTCGCAGCGGCGAGCCGTGTTTCAGCTCTGCCCGGCTCGAACCGCCACCACCCGCTCCCCCGCCTCGGTCTCCACCGCGTGTCCCGGCGGCGGGTTGACGTGCTGCGGGCGGGCGCGCACGGTGTAGTGCACCCGTTCGCCCGGCCGGGGCTTGCGCACATGCCGGCGGCCGGCGCGCCGGTGGCGGCCGATGGGCGCCCCCGCATCCGCCCGCTGGCCGGCCTCGGCATCCGCGCCGGGGGCGATTGGCAGCCCGCAGGCCAGCGCCTTGCGCAGCATCCACCGCAGCGAGATGGCGTTGAGCCCCTCGTTGCCGTTGCCGCCGCCCACGTCGGTGTGCATGCCGCGGAACCACACCTGCTCGCCGTCGGGCGTGCGCGTGGGCCGGAAGGTCGCCCGCTGCTCGTCCAGCGCCAGGGCGTGGCAGCAATGGCGGACGTTGGCCGGCACCCGCAGGCGGTAGCCGAGGTTGATGCGCTGGAACGGGATGCCGAGGTCGATGGGAATGCCGAAGGCGGCCACCGTGTCCCACAGGCCGAGGAAGCGGATTTCCGCGTGCGCGGCCAGCAACTGGCCGCTCGCCGGGTCGCGCACCCCGCGGCGCTGCAGCGTGTTGGCGAAGTGCAGCGCGAGCGCCGCGCCGCGGCTGAAGCCGATGATGTCGATGTGCCGGTCGCCGGCGCGGTAGTTGGCGGCCAGCTCGGCGCGGGCCTGCGCGATGCGCTGCTTGCCGCCCGCGCCGAAGGCGCCCCCCAGCAGCTTGCCGGGCCAGCCCAGGCGGGTGCCCACGCCCTTGGCGTAGAACGCGCTGCCGCCCCGGTAGGCGTCGCGGAAGCGCACCACGTTGGTGTTCAGGCCGTACAGGCCCGCATCCCGCTGCTCGTTCCAGGTGCCGTCGAATGCGTACAGGGCCATGCGCTGCCACCGAGGTCTGACGCCCACCCTGAAATACTAAACCATGTGCGCGCGGGGCCCCGGGCGTGGTGGTAGAATCTGCGCTCCGGATTCGCAACGGGCGCGGCCCGCGCCAGCATACTCCATGACCCACAGGCGGCCCTGACATTGGACTTCCTTTACCTCGCGCTCGGTATCGCGGGCCTGCTGATCGGCACGGAGCTCACCATCGGCGGGGCGCTGGTCATCGCGCGGCGGCATCACCTGTCTGAATTCATGGTCGGCCTGATCATCCTGTCCATCGGCAGCGACCTGCCGGAGATCGCGGTCGCCATCGATGCCGGCATGCGCACCCTGATGGGCCAGGACGCCTCCGGCATCGTGGTGGGCAGCGCCATCGGCAGCGTCATGGGGCAAATCTCCTTCGTGCTGGGGGTGGCCGGCCTGGTCGGCTACCTCACCCTGCCGCGGCGCTTCATCTTCAAGCACGGCGCGGTGCTCCTGGGCGCCACCGTGCTGCTGTTCCTGGTGGCCTACAACGGCGTCGTGTCGCGCATCGAAGGCCTGATGCTGATCACCGTCTACCTCATCTACCTGGTGGTGCTGCTGTCCCGCGAGCGGGTTCCCGAAGAGGCGGTGGCGGGTGTTCCGCAGGGCCGGAGGCATCCCTGGCTGATGCTGGTCGTCGGCCTGTTCATGGTCATCGCCAGCTCCGAGCTGACGGTGCGCTCGGTGGTCGATCTCGCCTACGCGTTCAACATCAGCGAGGCCGTCATCTCGGTGCTGATCATCGGGCTGGGCACCAGCCTGCCGGAGCTGTCGATCTCGATGGCCGCGCTGATGAAGAACCGTGTGCACCTGTCGGTGGGCAACATCATCGGCTCCAACATCTTCGATACCCTGGTTCCCATNNCCCTGGTGCCCATCAGCGCCGCCGCGCTCATCACCCCCGTGGCCTTCAGCCCGGCCATCCTGTGGCTCGACCTGCCCTACATCTTCGTGGTGACGCTGCTGGTGCTGTTCTTCTTCGCGCGCGTGCGCGGCCTGCAGAAGTGGGAGGCGCTGGTGGTGCTGGGGCTCTATTGCGTCTACGCGGGCATCAAGCTCACGCAGCTCTAGAACGGCGGGCGGCCGCGCTCACACGGTGGCGGCGAGCAGGATCTCCAGGCGCCCGTCCGGCAACAGCCAGCCGCGCTCGATATCGAAACACGACATCGATTCGTTGAGCTCCTCGTGGGAGTGCGGGTAGTAATGCAGCTGCTTGCGGCCGGCCGGCCGCACCAGCACCGTGTCCGGTTGCTCGATGCTGTATTTCTGGTTGCGCAGCGGCGTCTGCACGTTCAGCACGCTGAAGCCGTGCGCCCGGGTGCCAGGGTGCACGTAGGGCTGCAGGGCGGCGCTGAAGGCACGCAGGGCCGGGCGGTTGAGGTAATTGAGGAAATCCCAGAACAGCACCAGGTCCAGCATCGAGCCGACCGGGAACCCCAGCAGCTCCGTGAACTCGCGCTGCATCTTTTTCTGCGACAGATCGTTCTGCTGGTCGCGCACCAGCGCTTCCGAGTAGAGGTCGGCGAACCGCAGTCGGCAGGGCCACTGGGAGAAGAAGGCCACCGTCTCCGGCAGGGCCAGGCCCACCTCCAGCACGCGCAAGCGGGGCGCGGGCTTGAGGCGCGCGAACACGGCCGGCAGCAACCGGCTCTGCTGGCGCTCGGGCGCCGGCCGGGCGCCAGGCGACGGCGCGCCATGCGCCATGTTGGGGGACGTCATGTCAGCTTGCCGACAGCGGCAGGCATCGGGCCGCGACCCTGCCGGGCGCCGGCCTCAGCGGTTCTTCGCGCTAACGCCGGAGTCCTTGCCGGCGGCCTCGCCGCTCGCGGTCTGCTTGCTGGCGGGCAGCGGCAGCTCGGCCACCGCCGATTCGACCGGGGTGATGTCGATGCTGCCCTTGAACACCGCACCGTCCTCGAGAATCACCCGCGGCGCCTTGATGTTGCCGCGCACGTTGCCGGTATTGGAAATGATGACCTTTTCCTTGCCGTCCACGTCGCCGTTCAGCTCGCCATCCACGCGTACCGTCTTGGCCACCACGTTGGCCGCCACCCGGCCCGCCTTGCCGACCGAAAGCTGGTGCGAGACGAGCTCGATCTTGCCCTCGACGCTCCCCTCGACGATGAGGTTCTCGGTGCCCGAGATATCCCCGTTGATGTGAATGCCTTCGCCGATCAGTGCGGCCTTGCCCATGGAGGCGGACACGGCGGCGCTGCTGGCGGCCGGGCTGGTATAGCCGGAACCGGGCGAGGTGGTGACGTTGTCTTTGCGCTTGTCAAACATGGTGCTCGCAACCCGCTTTTAGTTCAGAGGACCGATTATCGTAGCAAAAAAACGGCGCACTGGGCACATTTGCACGCCGTAGCGGTATGCGCTCTCAGGCCTGCCGGCGCCCCCGGGCGAGCGCAAGCGCGGCCGCTCCGAACCCGGCCAGCAGCGCCGCCAGGGCCCATGGCACGGCGCCCGCCGGCAGGTACGGCGAGCGGTTGCGGTCGCCGCTGATGCCCGGCACGCTCCACAGGTCGCCCGCCCCGGCGCCCGCCACCAACTGGGCTTTCATGCCCTTTTCCATGTGCTGGGGCATGTCGCAGTGCACCAGGTAGGTGGCGTCGTCGCTGGGCACGATGAAGGTGCCGGTCATGCTGTGCCCGCCGGCCGCCTCCAGGTGGAACATGCCCCCCGGGTACAGGTAGCGCGGCAAGCCGTGCACCATCCACTGGTGGCGTACCCGATCGCGGTTGACCAGCGTGACGGTGATGCGGCTGCAGGGCTGCACCCGGAATTCATGCTGGCTGTAGCCGAAGGTGCCGCCCGGACGGGCGGCCGCCAGGTCGGCGCCGGCCTCCACCTCGAACCGGTGCTCGGCGGCGATCTCCGCGCAATCGCGCGGCAGCTCCGAGTCGTTGGCGTTCATCACCATGCCCGTCGCGTCCATGTGCATGCGGTGCATGGCGTGGCCGGCGTGCCCCGCGTGCTCCTGGGCCGGCAATGCGCAGGGCGCCAGCGCCAGCAGCCCGGCCAGCAGTCCGCGCACAACGGCCGCGGCGGCCATCAGCGGCGCCGCCCGGCCAGCCGCGCCGTCAGCAGCGCGAAGAAGATGCCCGCCAGCAGTC
Source organism: Lysobacterales bacterium (assembly GCA_011773845.1). Taxonomy (GTDB): domain Bacteria; phylum Pseudomonadota; class Gammaproteobacteria; order Xanthomonadales; family SZUA-36; genus WVWV01. The sequence continues at coordinate 4,181 of WVWV01000029.1, forward strand.
CGAAAGCCAACGCCCGCCACAGCAGGGCGCGGTCGGTGTCCGGCGCCGCGAAGCGCCCCGGCGCGTACTGCTCCCACACGGGCCAGTCCCGCCGGTAGTAGGCCGTGGTGAAATAGGGGTCCCAGCTGACGCCGGCCGTCCGCGGCCAGCCGTCGGCGGCCAGGTATTCCTGGTACACGATGGCGCTGATGTGCCCGCCCGGGCCCAGCCCGTCGGTGGTCACCGCCTTGCTGCCGTGGTCGTGAAACAGCCAGATGCCGGGGCCGTAGGCGCCCACCCCGTCGTTGGCGGTACTCAGGCTGAGGTCGAGGCGCTGGGCGGTGGCGATCCACACCACGTCGCGGGTCTCCGCGGCGCCCGCCGGCAGCGGCACGCCATCGCGGTGCGTGATGGTCACCGTGTGGCCGTGGGTGTGCAGGGCGATGCCGTCGCGGCCGCCGTTGACCACCCGCAGCCGGATGCGCTGCCCCGGCTCGACCACCACCAGCGATTCGCGGAAGGTGTAGGGAAACGAGCGCCCGTTCAGCAGGAAATAATCGCTGCTGGCCTCGGTGGCGTCGTAGTCGCGGTGCATGGCGGCGGTGACCAGGCGCGGGTCGTTCGAAACCTGCACGCGCTGGTTCAGCTCGCGGTCCGCGTCGGTGTAGTGCAGGTCGTACTCGCCGTCGTAGTCCTCCGCCACGGCCCGGGACGGGGCCCGCACCTGCCCGGCGCCCACGTTGAGCGTCTGCACCCAGTTGTCCGCGCGGTTCTCCTCGATCACGAACAGGCCCTGCAGGCCCATCATGACGTGCACGTGCGGCTGCACGTGGCAGTGGTAGAACTTGGTGCCGGCCGCGCGTGGCTCGAGCTCGTAGGTGCGCGCCTGGCCCGGCATCACCGGCAGCCCGCTGGCGATCGGCACCCCGTCGTTGTCCTCGCCATCCACGTCCCGGAACGGGTGATCGCTGCCGTGCAGGTGCAGGGTGTGGGGCATGTAATGGCTGTTCTCCAGCGTGATGCGCACCCGGTCGCCCTGCTCCACGCGGATGGCGGGCGACGGCAGGCGCAGCATGCGCCGGGCCTGGAGCGATTCCGCGTTGGCGGTGGACATGCCGGCCAGCTTGGGCGCGAACACCCAGAAGCCGGGCTGGATGCCGGGCGCGATCGCGTACTGGGTCACCGGCTCGGGCAACTCCGGCGAGGCGCCGTTGAGCTCGACCACCTCCAGTCGGATATGGATCTCGTCCGGGTCGCCATCACCGTCGAGGTCCGCGCCCTTGACCACCGCGTCCGGGGTCAGGCCGCTGGCCATGAGCACGTCCGCCGGGACGTTGTTGGTGCCGCGCACGAAGGCCGCCACCGCGAACGGGTTGTCGGGCTCGCAGGCTTGCGCGGGCCGGACCTCCACGCCCGCGATGCGCTGCGCGCTGCGCCAATCGGCATGGGTGTCGGGGCAATAGGCCTCGGGCGGCTCGGCCTCGACCGGCGCCGAGGCCGGCAGCGGCCGGTAGGCGGGCGGCCCCAGCCAGGCGTCGAGGCGCGCCGCGAGCCAGTCCGGGTACCACTGCGGCGGCAGGCACCACAGGGCGACGGCGGCCAGCGCGGCCATGAACCAGCCCGAGCGCATCCAGCCGGCCATCATCCGTCCCCCGCGGCGGCGCGGCGGGCCGCGCGCCAGCGCTGCAGCGCGCCGCTGGAGTGCCAGTAGTTCAGTTGCAGCAGCGCCAGCACCAGCACCAGCCACGGCCACGGACCCCAGCCGCGCGGCCCCACGTGGAAGCCGAACACCGCCTGGTAGGTCTTCTCGCGCACCGGGTGGCGGGTGGTCACGATGCCGGTGTACCAGCCGGGCTCGGTGAACTCGTGCTCCACCGTGAACGAGGCGTCCGCGCGGGTGACGGGCGGCTGGTAGAACACCGTGTGCGGCTGCAGGTCGCCCAGCGAGCGCACGTCCTGCCAGTTGGCGTAGGTGGTCCGCTCCAGCACGTCCCGGATGATGCGGAAATCCACCGGCACCTCGCGCAGGCTCTCATGCAGGTAATCCATCACGAACACGGTCGGCCCGAGGTCGGGCACGTCCTCGCAGAATTCCTCGCTGGCCCGCGTCGCGGGCTGGTAGATGGTGAAGTGGGCGCTGAACACCCCGATCTCGATCACGCACAGGTCTTCCTCGGCCACCACGCCGCCATGGCCGAGGGCCGTGCTGCCGCTTGCCAGGGCGCAGAGCAGCCCCCCGAGCCGGCCGAGCTGGGTCCTGAGTCGCTTACGCTGCATCGGAGAATAAGGGTGCATGACGGGGCCACGGGTCTGGCCGGCCATACTAAATGAAACCGCACCACAACGGTATCCTGCCCCGGCCCTGCGCTACACTGTGGCCATGAGCCTGCGCCCCGCCCTCGAGCACCACCTCACCGCCCGCCTCGTGGGCGGCCTGCTGGCACTGCTGCTGGCTGCCTGCGGGGACGACGCGTGGCGGGGCACGCCGGTGGACGGCCTGTTGCCGGATCTCGAGTTCAGGCTGCTCGACACCACCGGCACCCCGGTCGAAGCCGAGCGCTACCGCGGCAAGGTCACCCTGCTGTATTTCGGCTTCACCAATTGCCCGGACATCTGCCCCACCACGCTGGCGCAGCTCGGGCTCGCGCTGGAGCGCCTCGGCCCCGCGGCGCAGGGGGTGCAGGTGCTGCTGGCCACGGTGGATCCCGCGCGCGACTCCCCGGAGGCGCTGGCGCGCTACGCAGGCGCGTTCGGCCCCTGGCTGCATGGCCTGACGGGCAGCGAGGCCGCGCTGCGCGCGCTCAACCAGGCCTACAAGGTGGACTTCATGGCCCAGGAACCGGACCTCGCCGGGCGCTACGACGTGATGCACAGCAACCGCGTGTTCGCCTTCGACCGCGAAGGCCGCTGCCGGCTGCTGCTGCCCAACGCCACCGACACCGAGGCCGTGGTCGCCGACCTGCGGCGCCTGCTGAAGCAGGGCTGAGGCCGCGCTCCCCGGCTTTGAAACGGGCCCCACCCGCCCCCATTTTCCGGGGATCGAACCTAACCACACACGGGGTTTTGAAATGATGCGCATCCTGCTGTTCCTCGCCACCAACGTGGCCGTGCTGGTGCTGATCAGCGTGGTGTTCCAGGTGCTGGGGCTGGAGAGCCTGCTGGCCGAGAACGGCGTCGACCTGAACCTGCAGGCGCTGCTGGTGTTCTCGGCGGTGATCGGCTTCGGCGGCTCGTTCATCTCGCTGGCGCTGTCCAAGACCATGGCCCGGCGCGCGATGGGCGTGCAGGTCATCGCGCAGCCCTCCGGAGACACCGAGCAGTGGCTGGTGAATACCGTTGCGCGCCAGGCGCGGGAGGCCGGCATCGGCATGCCCGAGGTGGGCGTGTTCCGCGCCGAAGAGCCCAACGCGTTCGCGACCGGCATGCGCCGCGACAACGCCCTGGTGGCGGTGAGCACGGGCCTGCTGCGCAGCATGCCGCGGGACGAGGTCGAGGCCGTGCTGGCCCACGAGGTGAGCCACGTGGCCAATGGCGACATGATCACCCTGGCCCTGCTGCAGGGCGTGGTCAACACCTTCGTGATCTTCCTCTCGCGGGTGGTCGGCCACGTGGTCGACCGGGTGGTGTTCCGTACCGAGCGCGGTTACGGGCCGGCCTATTTCATCACCTCGATCGTGGCGCAACTGCTGTTGTCGATCCTGGCCAGCATGATCGTCATGTGGTTCTCCCGCCACCGCGAGTTCCGGGCCGACGCCGGGGGCGCGCAGCTGGCCGGCCACGCCCCCATGATCGGCGCGCTGGAAACCCTGCGGCGGGTCCACCAGCCCCAGGACCTGCCGGGTGAATTCGCCGCCTTCGGCATCTCCGGCGGCGTCGGCGCCGGCCTGCGGCGGCTGTTCCTCAGCCATCCGCCGCTGGAGGAGCGCATCCTCGCCTTGCGAGACCAGGCCGGGGGGCGCTGAGCGCCACCACGAGCGCCGGGCCGGGCGCGTTCAGGCCGTCCCGCCGCGCAGGTCCAGCACCACCTTGCCGAGGTTGCGCCCGGCCAGCAGATGCTCGACCGCATCCGCCGCGGCTTCCAGCCCCACGAAGGCCTGTGGATCGATCAGCGGCCGCAGCTCGCCCGTGGCCAGCAGCTCCAGCAGCCGGCCACGGGCCTCGGCCGCATGCGCGGCGAAACGCCAGTTCATGAAGCCCCGCACCGAGGCGGCCTTCCAGTACAGGCGCGTGTACACGCGCTCGTCGCGGACGCGCTCGGTGGGCAGCCGGTCGCTGGTGTAGCCGCACACCACCAGCCGCCCCAGCGGGGCCAGGTTGCGCAGCAGCGCATCGAAGGTCGCCCCGCCCACGGAATCCAGCGCCAGGTCGAGGCGCTCGGCGTAGGCCCCGTCCAGCACCGCCCCGAGGTCCTCGCGCCGGTGCTGCACCACGCGGGCCGCGCCCACCGACTCCAGCCACGCCGCCTTGGCGTCGTCACCCACCACCCCCACCACGTGGTTGCCCGCGCGGATCGCGAGCTGGGTGGCGATGTTGCCCAGCCCGCCCGCGGCGGCCGTGATGCAGACCGTCTCGCCCGTGCCCATCTCCCCCACCCGCTCCAGCGCCAGCAGCGCCGACACGCCGCTGGGGATGAGCGCCAGGATCTCGGGCGACGCCGCCGGCACCGGGACCAGGTCGGCCTCCGCGGCCAGCTGGTACTCGCGGTAGCCGTGCCCTACGCGCACACTGGCCACCGCCTGCCCCACCCACGACGCCGCCACGCCGGCACCCGCGGCCTCCACCACGCCCACCGCCTCCACGCCGGCATCGGCCGGCAGCCGCACGGGCGTGTGCTCCACCCGGTCGAGACACATCATCTGGTCGTACACGCCGTTGACGCCGGCAAAGTGGTTGCGCACCAGCAGCTGCCCGGGCCC
>WVWV01000033.1:0-84274 GCA_011773845.1 Lysobacterales bacterium
TTTTGAACGAGCGATTCGCGCGGGGCGAGATTCAGAAGGACGAATACGAAGACAAGAAGGCCGCCATCCTCTCCGGCGCGCAGCATTAGGGCTGCGACGGAATCTCCGCGAACCAGTGGGCGCCCGGTTTGACGGGAGCGATCTGATTCGGGGCGTGCGCGCCGGCGGGACGCTGGCCGACCCGGACGCGCCTAGGCCACGGCCCCCGGGTGCTGCCGCTCGTGCTGCTCCTCCACCTCCTCGTGCCACTGGAAGATGTTGAGCTCGATGAAAATGAAGGCCACCAGCCACAGGAAGGCGTCCCAGAAATCCAGGAAATCGCCCAGCACGCCCCAGTAGGCCGCGGCGCCGAACAGGATGAGGTAGAAGAAGCCCTTCACCCACTTGCCGGTGGCGATCATGCGGTCGGTGAGCATTTCGCGGATCTGCAAAAACACCTCCACCTCCAGCAGCACCACGATGATCAGCCAGTCGCCGGCGTTGACGATGTCCACCATGGCCAGGCGCAACGCCGCGGTGGCGGCCTCCGCCGTGCCGATGATCTGGGTGCCCTCGATCTGCACCAGCGCCTGTCCCTGCAGCGCCAGGCAGGCGGCCGCGTCCAGCGGCAGGTATTCGTCCAGGGTGTCGATGTAGGTATAGGCGCCGCCCGCCAGGCTGCACAGGTCGTCGTATGTGAACGGCAGCAGGTTCGAGACCACCCCGTACTTGTAGATGTAGCCGTAGAAGGCGTACACGATGAAGAAGTAGGAGACCGCGCGGATGGCCAGCAGCGCCCACTTGAGGTTGCCCTTGAGCTTCGCATCGGGGATGACCGCGGTCTCCAGCTCGAACAGCAGCAACAGCACCACCCAGGCGGCGGTGTCGATGGTGGCCGAGTAGGCCTCCACCACGTTGCGCCAGCTCACCGTGTCGCCGAAGGTCTCCGCGCTGGCGGCCAGGTCCTCCTGGAAGAACAGGAACACGTTCCACGCCAGCAGGCAGTAGATGGTGTACTTGAAGGCGCGGAACAGGTGGTGGCGGTTGGCGCGCAGCCAGCCGCCGCTGCGGGCCGGGCCGGCTGGCCGGGGCTCACCCACCATGCCGGGGCCGGCGGGCGCGAAGCAGTTCAGGCGGCGCCGGCATCGAGGCGCAGCTCGCGCAGGCGGTAGGCCCGGCAGGCGTCGCCGAAGGCGCGGAAGATGGCCAGCGAGGCCGGGTTACGTTTCACCTGCCACTCCGGGTGCCACTGCACGGCCAGGTTGAAGCCCGGCGCGCCGCGCACGGTGAAGGCCTCGATGAGCCCGTCCTCGGCCACCGCCTGCACCTCCAGCTCCTCGCCCAGGCGGTCCACGCCCTGCGAATGCAGCGAGTTCACCATCACCCGCGTCTCGCCGGTGATGCGCTGCAGCAAGCCGCCGGCGACGAACTCCACGGCGTGCGAGGGGCCGTACTGCACCTCGATGGGGTCGTCCGGGTTCTCCCGGTGGTTGAGGTGGTCCGGCAGTTCGTGCACGTGCTGGTGCAGCGTGCCGCCGAAGGCCACGTTCATCTCCTGGTAGCCGCGGCACACCGCGAACACCGGCATGCCCACGCGGATCGCCGCCGGGATCAGCGCCAGCGCGGCCAGGTCGCGCTCGGGGTCGTGCCAGGTGCCGGGCCGGCTGGGCTCGCCCAGGTAGTGGCGCGGCTCCACGTTGGAGGGGCTGCCGGTCAGGAACAGGCCGTCCAGCCGGTCCAGGATGTCCAGCACGTCGAAGCCCTCGACCAGCGAGGGCAGCGCCACCGGGTAGGCGTCGGCCCCGTCCGCCAGCGCCTGCATGTATTTCTCGCCGACCATGTGAAAGGTGTGCAGGCCCTGCTGGCGCCGGTCCGAGATCACCCCGATCAGTGGCCGGTTGCCGTGCATCATGGCGATGTCTCCGCGCCCGGCCGGGCAGCGTACAGGCACAGGAACTCGGTAGCCAGGCTCACGCCGGCGAAGGCGGTGATCTCGCCGCTGTCGTAGGCCGGCGCCACCTCCGTCACGTCCATGCCCACCAGCCGGATGCCGGCCAGGCCGCGGACGATCTCCAGCGCCTGGTAGGTGGAAAGCCCGCCGCACACGGGCGTGCCGGTGCCGGGCGCAAAGGCCGGGTCCAGGCAGTCGATGTCGAAGGTCAGGTACACGGGGCCGTCGCCCAGCAGCTCCCGCGCTCGCTGGGCGGTGGCTTCGGGGCCGTTGTCATGCACCCAGCGCGCGTCGAGCACGTTGAAGCCCAGCGTGTCGTCGTTGGTGGTGCGCAGGCCGATCTGCACCGAGCGCGCGGGCTCCACCAGCCCCTGCCGGGCGGCGTGGTGGAACATGGTGCCGTGGTCGACGCGCTCGCCGCGGTCCGGCCAGGTGTCGGAATGGGCGTCGAAGTGCAGCAGCGACAGCGCGCCGTAGCGTTTCGCGTAGCTGCGCAGCACCGGGTAGGTGACGTAGTGGTCGCCGCCCAGCACCAGGCTCGCGGCGCCGGCCTCCAGGATGGTGTCGATGTGCCGCTCGATGCAGGGCGTGATGGAAGCGGGGTCGCCGTAATCGAACTGGCAATCGCCGTAGTCGACGATGCTGAGCACCTCCAGGGGGTCGATGTCCCAGGGCCATGGCCGCGCCCAGGCCAGGCTGCTGCTGACCGTGCGCATGGCGCGCGGCCCGAAGCGCGCACCGGGCCGGTTGCTGGTGGCGACGTCCAGGGGGATGCCGGTCACCGCCACGTCGACGCCCTCGAGGTCCCGCGAAAAGCGCCGGCGCAGGAAGCTCAGCGCGCCCCCGTAGGAGGGCGCGTGCTCCACCTTGCCGCGCAGGCCGTCACCGGTAAACGCGTTGTCCCAGTCTCTGGAGTGGCTCAATGCCGTGCTCCCCGCCGCAATGCGGCCATCTTCTCAAAACGGGCGGAAATTCGGAAGAGATGCATGGGCGCTCACGGAGCCTACGCGGCGGGCAGGTCGCCGACGGCCCGCCACGCCTGGTCGATGGCCACGTGCGTGTAGGCATTGGCGCCGGCATCGGCATTGGCGATGGCGATGTTGCCGAAGCGGCGACGGGCGATTTCGTGCGGCGCGTCCCCCGGTGGCCACTCGGGGTCCCACAGGTCGAGGTAGTCGTAGGCATAGCCGTGCGGCCAGCGGTTGACGGTGATAGCGAGGACGTCCCGGGCGGCATCGAAACCGGCCGGGCCCAGCATGCCGTTCAGCACCGTGCGCACCTCGCGCTCGAACTCGTGGAAGTCCATGTCCAGCAGGCGCTGCTGCGAGGCGCGGTACTGCTGCTGCGGGTTGAGGCCGCTTCCGGGAGGCGCCACCGAGCCCCAGANNCACCGAGCCCCAGAACTGCATCACCACGGGGCCCGCGGCGTCCCGCGGGGCCGGGTAGTCGTAGGTGCCGATGCCCTTCACCAGCCACGTCGCGCCGTGCAGCCGGCCCGGGCAGTAGGCGCCGGAGATGCCCAGCCGGTCGGCGGCCGCGCTGTCGCGCAGCAGCACGTTGGTCAGCAGCAGCGGCCGCTTGACCTGGTAGCCCAGCGCCTCCTTCTGCGCGGCAGGCAGCTGCGGGCACAGGTAGGGGATGATGCAGTGGTAGCAGGCCAGCACGCAGTGCCGGGCGGTGACCTGCTCGGCCGCATCGCCGCGCACGTAGGTGACGGCGACCCCGGCATCGCCCGCCGGCTCCTCGACCCGCGTGACGGTCGAATTCAGCCGCAGGCGCACCGCCGAGGACGGCTCGTCGAGGCGCGCGTAGTCGAAGCGGGCGGACACGATATCGTCCATGCCCTGCCCGGCGGCCACGCCGGGGATCAGCCCGCGCACCAGCAGCCGGGCAATGGAGGCATTGCCGTCCGGGAACATGGCCACCTCGCCCCCCACGTCGCCGTCCGATGGCCCCTCCTCGCCCAGCAGGTGCCGGGCCGGCAGGCCCGCGCCCAGGCACTCGCGGACCGACATGCTGTCCGCACCGATGCCCATGTAACCGTGGGTCGTCTTCACGAACAATGCCGCCGCCTCCGCGGTGAGGCCGGCATGCCGGGTCAGGAACTCGAGGTAGCCGGTGTCGCGCAGGAAGGCTTGCCGCTCGGCCGGGGTCCGGCCCGCCAGGATGTCCCGGCGGGTGGTGAAGAACCGCCGCAACGATTCGCGCGATGCCGCATCCAGCGGCAGTTCGTCGACGCGCGCGGCGCAGGCCTCCAGGTCGCCGTGGCGCAGGCTGAAGCCGGTCACCAGCGCGTCGCGGCCGTAGGTCTCGGCGTCGAACCAGGTGGCCGGGTCGTGGGGGCCGTCGGCGCCGTAGTTGAAGTCGTAGCGTTCGAGCAGCCGATGGAGGTCGACCCCCAGCTCGGCCAGCAGCGCTTTGACGGTGTCGCTGAACATCGGGAATTCCAGGTTGAACACCCCGCCCCAGGCCAGGCGCATCTCGCCGCCCTGGTGGAATTCGTTGCGCTTGGCGTGCCCGCCGAAGTCGTCGTGGTTCTCCAGGATCAGGATGCGCGCCTCGGGCCCGAACCGCTTGCGGTAATACCAGGCCGCCGCCAGGCCGCTGATGCCGCCGCCCACCACCACCAGGTCGTAGCGCTCGTCCCGCGCCACCGGTGCGGCCGAAGGCAGGGTTCCGGCGACCAGCCGGTGGGCCACCTCGTAGGAGCCGGGGTGCGAGCCGCGCAGGCCGGTGCGCGTGGGCGGGTAGCTGCCGGGCGCCGTTTCCGCCCCGCCGGCCAGGGCCAGCTCCGGCAGGGCCAGGCCCAGCGAGACCAGGGAAAGGTCGTGGATGAAATCGCGCCGGCTGATCGGCCGGCCCATGCCGAGGCGGCGATCGTTTGCGTTCACGGCAGCACCCGGCTCAGCCCGCGGCCAGGGATTCGGCGGTGAGGTCCAGTGCCTGCCAGGCCTTTTCGACCAGCTCGTCGATCTGCTCGCGGGTGATCACCAGGGGCGGCGCGACGATCATGCTGTCGCCGACGGCGCGCATCACCAGCCCGGTCTCGATGCACCGATCGCGGCACCGGGTGCCGGCGTGGAGGTCCTTGGCGAAACGCTCGCGGCTGCCCTTGTCGCGGACGATCTCCAGCGCCCCCATCAGGCCGATGCTGCGCGCCTCGCCAATCAGCGGGTGTTCGCCCAGGCTCGCCCAGCGCGCGCTGAAATAGGGTTCGATGTCCTCGCGCACCCGCTCGACGATGCCCTCGTCGCGCAGGATGCGGATGTTGGCCAGCGCCACCGCGCATGCCGCCGGATGCCCCGAGTAGGTATAGCCGTGGGCGAATTCCCCACCCTCCCGGGTAACCACCGCGCCCACGCGTTCGCCCACCAGCACTCCGCCCAGCGGCAGGTAGCCGGAGGTTACGCCCTTGGCGAACGGCATCAGGTCGGGCTCGATGCCCAGGCGCACGGAGCCGAACCACTCGCCCAGGCGGCCAAAGCCGGTGATCACCTCGTCGGCCACCAGCAGGATGTCGTACTTCCGGCAGATGCGCTGGATTTCGGCCCAGTAGCCGGGCGGCGGGATCACCACGCCGCCCGCGCCCTGCACGGGCTCGCCGATGAAGGCGGCGACGTGGTCGGGGCCCAGCGCCTCGATCTTCTCCTCCAGCAGGCGGGCCTGCTGCAGCCCGAATGTCTCCTCGTCCAGCTCGCCGCCCAGCCCGAAGTGGTAGGGCTGTTCGATGTGCTCGATGAAATTGACCATGCCGCCGGTCTGCTCGTGCATGGGCTGCATGCCGCCCAGCGTGCCGGCCGCCACCGTGCTGCCGTGGTAGGCGTTCTTGCGGCTGATGAAGTATTTGCGCTGCGGGTGCCCGGCCAGGTCCCAGTAGCGCCGCACCAGCTTGATGACGGTGTCGTTGGCCTCCGAGCCGGAACCGGTGAAGAACGTGTGCTCGAACGGCGCCGGGCTGATCGAGCCGAGCAACTCCGCCAGCTGGATGGCCGGAGGGTGGGCGCACTGGAAGAAGCTGTTGTAGTAAGGCAGTTCGCGCAGCTGCTCGCAGGCCGCGTCGATGAGCTCCTGGCGCCCGTAACCCAGCTCGACGCACCACAGCCCCGCCATGCCGTCGAGGATGCGGTGACCCAGCGAATCCCAGATGTAAACGCCCTCCGCCCGCGTGATGATCCGCGCGCCCTTGCCGGCCAGCTCGTGGTGGTCGGTGAAGGGATGCAGGTAGTGCTCGCGGTCGCTCAGCTGCCACCGCTGGGTCGCGGTCGTCGTTTCGCCGGTCATGTGCGGGTCGTCGCTCCGGGGCTGGTTCGAGAAGCCAAACGCCTAGCTTCCAACACTCGGCGTGGATTGTCCACACCCCCCTGCCGTGGCGCGGATGTCATCGACGCACCGCAGGGATTAGAATCGTCAGGGGATTCGCAAACGACGGAACGAACCCTTGAAACTGGCCATCGAAACCCGGCGCTGGGACCTGCGCGAGCCCTTCGTGACCGCGGTGGAGCGCATCACCCAACTGGAATCGGTGATGGTGACCCTGTCGGAGGCGGGGTTCAGCGGGCGAGGCGAGGCGCTGGGCGTCGACTACCTGGGCGAAACGCCAGCCCGCATGGTCGAGCAGCTCGAGGCCGTGCGCGCCGCGGTCGAAGACGGGCTCGATCACGCCGGGCTGCAGCGCTTGCTGCCGCCCGGCGGTGCCCGCAACGCCCTCGATTGCGCATTGTGGGACCTGCGCGCCAAGGAAGCGGGACGCCGCGTATGGGAACTGCTGGGCCTCACCGCCGCGCCGGTGAACACCCTGTACACGCTGGGTCTCGCGGAGGCGGAAGCCATGGGCCGCGAGGCCGCGCGCCGCGCGGAATACCCGGCGCTGAAGCTGAAGCTCGATGCGCGGGATATCGAAGCGCGCCTGCAGGCGGTGCGCGCGGCGCGGCCCGACGCCACGCTGGTCATCGACGCCAACGGCTCCTGGAACGAAGCGGTGTTGACCGGGGTTGCCGATATCCTGCAGATCTGCGGCGTGGCCCTGCTGGAGCAGCCGCTGCCGCGGGGCGAGGATGCGGCGCTGGCGGCCATCGACTGCCCGATCATGCTGTGCGCGGACGAGTCCTGCCAGAGCGCCGCCGACCTGCCGGCCATCAGGGACCGCTACGGCACGGTCAATATCAAGCTGGACAAGTGCGGCGGGCTGACGGAGGCCATGCACATGGTGGCCACTTGCCGCCAGCTCGGCCTGGAGGTGATGGTGGGTTGCATGCTGGGTTCCTCGCTGGCCATGGCGCCCGGCTTCCTCGTGGCCCAGCATGCCCGCTTCGTGGACCTCGACGGCCCGCTGTGGCAGACCAGCGACCACGCGGCCGCCATCGAGTACCGCGGGGCCTCGATGCAGGCGCCCGGCCTGCAGCTGTGGGGATGAGCCCGGTTTTCTATGCGGCATCCAGCGGTCGGTCGGCCCGCACCAGCAACATCAGGCCGGCGGCGACCAGCGCGAAGACGCCGCCCATGGCCATGGCCACCGTCCAGCCCAGGGCGGCCGCCACCACCGGCACCAGCATCGCATTCACGACGCCCATGACGTTGGCGCCGGTGTTCATCACGCCGCCCGCGGCCCCCGCGTGCTCTCCCCCGATGGCGATGGTGGTCGCCCAGAACGGCGCCTCGGTCAACTGGTTGAAGAAGAAACAGAACACGAAGGCAGCCACCGCCCATTGCGGCTGCCCGGACAGGGTGCCGTAAATCAGCAGCAGGCCCGAGAGCGCATTGCCGACGATCACCGGCCAGCGGCAGCCCCACCTGAGGCCGATCCGCCGGCACAGCCGGTCGCACAGCCAGCCGCCAAGCGCGGCGCCGGTGCCCCCCGCGATCCACTGGGTCGACACCACCCAGCCCACCGTCTGGGCGTCGAAGCCGCGGACCGAGGCCAGGTAATAGAAAAACCAGCTGAACACGTCGTAGAACACGAAGTTCATGCAGGAATAGCTGAGCATCACCAGCAGCACGTCGCGGTTCCTGAGCACCCGCAGCCAGGCCGGGCGCCCGGGACCGGGCGCCTCGGGCCCGGCCCGGCCCGATTCGATCAGGGCGATCTCCGCAGCATTCACCCCCGCATGCTGCGCGGGCCTGTCCCGCGCCAGCCACCACCACAGCGCCGCGACCAGCACCGCGCTCGGCGACAACCACAGGAACGCCTCGCGCCAGCCGATCTCGAGGATCATCCACGTCAGCGCGGGGGCGGTCGCCGCGAACCCCAGGGTGAGCCCGGTGCTGGAAAGGCCCGTGGGGAACGCCCAGCCACCCACCGGGAACCAGCGTTGCACGAAGCTGTTGACGGTGGGGAATATCGGCGCGTGCGCCGCGCCGACCAGGAACCGGATCACCACCAGGCTGCCGATGATGACGTACGGCGAAGCCGCCGCCGGCCCCGGAACCACCGCCGTGGCCACCGTCAGCACCCCCCAGGCGACGGCGATCAGCGTCAGCGCCCGGCGCGGCCCGAACCGGTCCGAGAACAGCCCGCCGGGAAACTGGAACAGCGCATAACCGAGCGGGAACGCGGCCATCACCCAGCCCCACTGCACCTCGTCCAGCCCCAGGTCGAGCATCATGGACTGGGGTGCGATGGAGAGATTGCCGCGCAGGACGTAGGAGACGAAGCTGGCCAGGATCAGGATGGCCATGAGGCGCCAGCGCACCTGGGTGGGCCGCCCGTGCACCTAGCCGGCCTCCGGCCCGTTCGGTGCGACATAGGCCGCGCCCGGGCCCGCCGCGGTGATGGGCAGGTCGCGCAGGCACGCCTCGTCTGCGGCCGCATCCAGCTGCCGCGCCCACAGGTGCCCGGCATGGACGGCGTGGACGATGGCCCCGGGCGCCAGCGCGTCCCCGATTCGGCTGACGGACTTGATGCCGGCATCGGCGTGCGCCGCGCTGTGGGCCATGATCGCCCGGTACAGTTCGTCGCGCGGTTCGCGATGGCCCACGATGACGATCGACGCGGCCGCCACCTCCCGGGGCGCGCCGGTGAAGACGCCCTCCAGCCGGGCCACGCCATCCCGGTGGCCCCGCAGCGTGCTGAGGGTGATCAGCCCGATGCCCCGCTCGTGCAGGGCGCGATGCACGAAAGGCTGCTCGTTGGTCATGAAGGTCCAGGCCGACGCGTGGCCGGCCGGGGTGGCGTAGGTCACCGCCAGGCCCTGGGCCGCGAGGTGCTCCGCCACGCAACCGCCGAGGTAGTAGTTGTCGAAGTCGTACACCAGCACCGGCGGCTCCGGCAGCCGCCCCGCCGCCAGGTCATCGGGCGTGAAGACCCCATCCTGTTCCAGGCGGCCGGCCGGGATCTCCATGGCCGAGTACAGGTGCCGGGTCCAGCGTGCGCCGGTGGCGATCACCAGGTGCGCATGCTCCGCCGCGAGCAGCTCCGCGGCCGACAGCTCGCTGCCGGGATACAGGGTGACATTGCCCATCTGCTGCAGGGCCTGCAGGCGATAGTCGCGCACCCTGCCCCAGCTGGCCAGGCCCGGCAGGCGGGTCTCGAACAGCAACCGGCCACCGGTTTCCGCGGCGCGGTCGGCGAGGGTCACCTCGTAGCCCCGGCGGGCCGCCACCAGCGCGGCCTCCAGGCCCGCCGGGCCGGCGCCCACGATCAGAACGTTGTCGGAACGGCCTGCGGGCGGCACCCGCTCGGGGTGCCAGCCCCGCCGCCACTCCTCGCCGACCGTGGGGTTCTGCGTGCAGCGCACGGGCACGCCGTCGTGCCAGCTGGCGATGCAGATGTTGCAACCGATGCACTCGCGGATCTCGTCCTCGCGGCCCTCGCGAATCTTGTTGGGCAGGAAGGGGTCGGCGATCGACGGCCGCGCGGCGCCGATCAGGTCCAGAATGCCCCGCTGCACCTGCGAAACCATGGTGTCCGGCGAGGTGAAACGCCCCACGCCGACCACCGGCTTGCCGGTCAGCTGCTTCACGAAATCCACCACCGGCTCGTGGGCGGCCTCCGGGCGAAAGCGCGAGGCGCCGCAATCGGTGGGGCTGGAATCCAGCTTAACGTCCCACAGATCCGGCACGTCCGCCATCAGCGCCACCGCCTCGTGCGCCTCGGAGGCATGGTGCTCGCTGGGCCTGGCCCGCAGGTGTTCCAGGCTGATGCGCAAGGCCACCCCGCAGTGCGCGCCCACCGCCTCGCGGGTGGCCTCGACGAGCTCGCGCACGAAGCGCACGCGGTTGGCCAGCGAACCCCCGTAGGCGTCCGCGCGCTGGTTGTACTCGGGCAGCAGGAACTGGTGGCCGAGGTAGCCCATGCCGGCGTACACGTAGACGATGTCGAAGCCGGCGGCATGCGCGCGCCGGGCGGCGGCGGCCTGCCAGCGAATGACGTCCCGGATGTCACCGGCATCCATCGCCCGCGGGCGTTGCTGACCCATGAAACCCACGTGCGTGGCGGCCCAGGGAATTCCGGACGGCGAGTACGGGGCGATGCGCGAGCTGCGGTTCATCACCGCGGCCCCGCCGTGCCAGAGCTCGATGGCGGCCAGCGCGCCATGCGCGTGCACCGCCTCGGTGACCAGGGCGTGGGCGCGCACGTCGTTGTCGTCCCACAGGCGCGCGAACGGCAGGGGCGAATCGTCGCAGGAGGGATGGATGGAGACGGCGCCGGTGCTGACCACGCCCCAGCCGCCCTCCGCCTTGGTCGCGCGGAAGGCGGCCCGCACCCGGGGATTGGCCTCCGTCATGCCGCTCGCGTGGGGCACCTGGTAGAAGCGGTTGGGGGCGGTCACGGGGCCGATGGGTACCGGGTCAAACAGGATCGCGTACTTGGGGTTCACGGGCTGCAATCGCTCCGGGCGTCACCGTCGGCGGCCGGCGTGGGGCCAAGAATACACGATCGGGATTGAATTTGAGCGCCCGGGGGCCGAGAATGCCCCTCCGGCCAGCCGCCAGCACCCGCATGCAACGCATCGAGCACCAACTGCCCACCCTCATTGCCACCTCCGTGGTGCGTGGCTCCCAGCAGGGCGAGAGCCATGGGGGCGTGTACCTCGTCGATTTCGCGGCGCAGACCGTCGACCAGGTGGTGGACTGGAACACCGGCGAAATCGACTGGCAGGGCCGCGGCTGGGACCGCGGGCTGCGCGGCATCGCGTTCTTCGGCGGGGAAACCTACATCGCCGCCAGCGACGAGCTGTTCGTTTACGGCCAGGATTTCCGCATCAAGCGGTCGTTCCGCAACCCCTACCTGAAGCATTGCCACGAGATCCACCAGCTCAACAAGCACCTGTACCTGACCTCGACCGGCCACGACAGCGTGCTCGCCTTCGACCTCGAGCAGCAGCGCTTCTTCTGGGCCATTCACCTGGCCCTGGGCGAGGATGGCCCGGTAGGCACCGCCTATGACCCGAACGGCATCAACGGCCCCGGTGGCGCGAACGGCCCGCCGGCCCGCAACCTGCTGCACCTCAACAACGTGTTTGCGGACGCCACGGGCATGTACGTCAGCGGCATGCGCACCGGCGGCATCCTGCGGATCGGCGATGGCAACCGGGTGCGGATGGAGGTGGAGCTGCCGGAAGGCATCCACAATGCGCGGCCGTTCGGCGCGGGGGTGCTGTTCAACGACACCGCCGCCGACCACCTGCGATACGTGCGCCGCGACGGCGGGGAACGGCGCTTCGCCATCCCGCGCTACGAGCCCGCGGAGCTCACCCACACCGAACTGGGCGACGAGAAGGTCGCACGGCAGGGATTCGGGCGCGGGCTGTGCGTGGTGGACGAGCAGCTGATCGCGGCCGGCTCGTCGCCTTCCACGGTGACGCTGTACGAACTGCAAACCGGTGATGCGCTGGCGCGCGTGAATTTTTCCATGGACATCCGCAACGCCATCCACGGCCTGGAAGTGTGGCCGTATGGCACCCCGCAGGCCTGAGGGGCGCCGGCCGGCCCGGTGACGGGCCAGGCGAGCAAAAAAAAAGCCCCGGCCAGGCCGGGGCTCGATCGCTATTGCAGGGCGGTTATTCTCCGAACCGCTTGATGAACCGCACCCCGTACTCGCGCGGGCGGTTGATAGTCTGCCGACCCTTGCCAAAGAAGTGGTCGAACTCGAACGGGTTGTCGTACAGGATCGCGCGCTCGTCGGTGACGTTGTTGACGAACAGCTGCACGCTCCAGTCATTGCCGTCGACGCCAAAGCGCAGGTCGCCGATGTCATAGGACGGCTGCTTGATCTGCGGCGCCGGCGAATCGATCGGCTCGACCTGGTTCAGCATGTCGCCGACATAGCTCCACTGCACGCGGGCGTACGCGTTGTTGGCGCGCCCGCCGAACCAGTTGACCGGCATGTCGTACTGCGCATAGGCCGACCCCTTGAATTCCGGCGTCAGCGGCAGGCGGGAGCCAGGCGGCGTCTCGGTCAGGAAGTTGAAGCCGTCGTCGAGTTCCGAATCGAGCCAGGTGGCGTTGAAGCCGGCCGTGAGGTTCTGGCTGGCGGCCCAGTCGACCTGCAACTCGAAGCCGTCCGAACCCGCGTCGCCCACGTTGCCCACCACCTTCTGCCATGGCTGGGAGCAATTGGGCTCCGGCGGCGCGTTGGGGGAACCGCAGGAGCGCGTGCTGGGGTCGATGACCTCCAGCTGGTAGTTGTTCCAGTCCATGCTGAAGTAGGTGGCATTCAGGCGCACGCGGCCGTCGGCCAGCGTCATCTTGGCGCCGAACTCGAGGTTCTCCAGCAGGTCGGACTCGAACTGCTGTGGGAACAGCGGCTCACCGCGGGTCCGGTTGGTGCCGCCGGGCCGGAAACCCTCGGAATACAGGCCATACAGCAGGATGTTGTCGGTGGGCCGGAAGCTGAGGCTGAACTTCGGCACCACGTCGTCGTCCTTGGCCGGCAGCCTCAGGACGCCGGTATCGGTGAGGTTGTAGCGCGGGTTCTCGACGTAGTAGGTCTTGTCCACCTCGCGGTCGAACCAGCGCGCCCCCACGGTGGCGTCCCAGCGCTCGTTGATGTGCCAGGTGAACTCGCCGAACACCGCCCATTGCTCCCAGGTGGTGTCGTCGGCCGAACGCCACCAGGCGTCGCCCGGCAGGCGCGTGGCGGCGGGGCTGCCGGACACGCGTCCGGCGAGGTAGTTCTGCATCGACTTGGACTCGTCAAAGCCGTCGGCGAAGGTATCGAACACCCAGTCCTGGTCGGCCTGCTCGTAGAACAGGCCCGCCACCCAGTCGAAGCGCTCGCCCTGCGAAAACAGCCGGAATTCCTGCGCGAACTTGGTGTCCTTCTGCGCGTTGCGCAGGTACCCGACCGGGTCGTTGTAATAGTTGCCGACGCCGGCGGGCTGGAAGCAGTACGGGCTGTAGTTCGAATAGTCGTAGTAATACCCGGCGTAGCAGAACGTGCCGAAGTAGGACGCGTAGGTCTGCGTGTCCTGGGTGTAGGTCCAGTCACGGGTGAAGTAGGAGGTGGCCGACACGAAATCGGCGAAGCCCAGATCGCCCTCGAAGGTCAGGGAATACTGGGTCCAGTCGAGGTCATCCTCTTCCCGGTCCGGCCGGAAACGCGCCACGGACAGGTCGCGATCGAGGGTCGGATCGCGCTCCGGCCGGCCGTGCGACATCGTGTCCTGGTGGACGATGCCGGCGGTCATGGTCCAGCCTTCGTTGATGAACCAGCGCGCCGCGATGCGCCCGCCGAAGTGCTCGACATCGTTGAAATTCTTGCGCTCTGCGCCGGCGTTGTTGAACACGCCATACTGCACGGAATCGCCATTGACGTTGTCGATGAAGCCCCCGTCCTCGGCGGAAAAGCCCACCAGGCGAATGGCGAAATTCTGCGAGATGGGGATGTTGACCATGGCGCTCACGTCATAGCTCATGTCGCTGTCGGAGCCGGTCTTGAGCGTGGCGTCGATGAAGGAATCGAACGCCGCCGGGTCAGGCTTGTTGGTGATCACGCGCAACAGCCCGGCCTGGGCACTGGCGCCGTACAGCGTGCCCTGCGGCCCGCTGAGCGCCTCGATGCGCGCAATGTCCACCATGCGCGGGTCCGGCGTCGCGTTGAGGGTCAGGGACTGCTCGTCCAGATACAGCGCCGCCGTCGGCTCGGCGATGAAGTTCTCTCCCGAGTCCGAAATACCGCGGAACACGAGCACCGCGGATCCCGGGTTGGTCGCCGTGTACGACATGGACGGGATGAAGCGGACGTAATCATCCATGGAATACAGGCCGCCCAGCTTGAGATCCTGCTCCGAGATGGCCTGGATGCTCTCCGGGATGTCCATCATGCTTTCTTCGCGCTTGCGCGAGGTGACCACGATTTCCTCGAGCGCCCCCGCGGCGGCCTCGTCGGGCTGCTCCTGGGCGAGCGCCGCACCCGCCGGCGTGGCCAGCACCGCCGAGATGGCCAGCGAAAGCTTGCGCGGCTCCAGGTGATTTTGAACGGTGAACGTGTGGCTGAAAACGGAATCGTTCCGGTTCGACATGCCTGTACCCTCAGTAGTAGTTCTGACTTTGATTATTGTGTTTATGGTTGTAATTCCGGGCGATCATATGATGCGCGCGCGAAAAATACAAATGTCCCCGGTTTGCCGCTGCCCGGGCCAGGTCTCGCGGGGCAGGGCTGACACCCCGCGCCGCCACCCCGCCGGGCCGCACCCCGGCGCCGGGCTTCGGGTATACTCGGCCCGCCGGTTGCAGCGGAGACGAAGCCTGGTGGACATCGAAGTACCCTTGCGCGACCTCGGCGCGGTCGACGCCCGGGCCCTCATCGAAACGGTGCTGGGTCTGGATGCGGAATCCTGGAAAGCCCAGGAATACCGCCAGAACGCCTACGAGGTCCACAAGCAGACACGCTCGCTGGTGCTGGTGTTCTGCAGCGGCTGGCCGGAGCTGCAGGTGACCCGCGAGCCGGCCTGGGACACCCTCAAGGAAGTGGCCGTGCCACTCATGCACGGCATCCTCGCCGAGCACTACCCGCCCGGCGGCACCATCATCCGGGCCATGGCGGCCAAGCTGCTCGCCGGCGGCGTCATCACCCCGCATCGCGACAGCCACCCCTCGTTCGTCAACAGCCACCGCATCCACATCCCGATCACCACCAACCCGGGCGTGCGCTTCATGATCAACGGGCGTCCCTACCGGTTCGAGGTGGGCCACGCGTACGAGATCAACAACCAGCTCAACCACAGCGTCATGAACAGCGGCGCGGAAGACCGCGTCACCTTCATCTTCGACTACCTGCCGCCGGGCGGCGCCGCGGGGCACGAAGCGCCAACGGCCCATTGACCGGGGCGCGGCCCGCCTCAGGCGAGTGACGCCGGCCGGTCTTCGGCCGGGAGCTCACGCAGCAGCGGTGCCAGCACCGCGATCAGCTCTCCGATTTGCGGCTCGTAGTTGCGCCAGTAATTCAGGGCCTTGGTGTAGATGGGTTGCCGGACCTGCTCCGAGCTGGCGGTGTTGATGGCCCTTTCGGTCTCCCAGAAGCGCAGGCAGCCGTCCTCCCACGGCAGGCCCAGGTAGTCGAGGATGCGGCGGGTCTGCGCCTCCTGGTCGCGCACCAGGTCCTCGTAGCGCACGTCCAGCACCTTGCCGGGCAGCACCCGGTGCCAGTGGTCCATGATGCGCTGGTATTGCAGGTAGTACTGGCCCAACTCGAAGAAATCGTAGGAAAACGACTGGCCGTTGAAAAACAGTTGCTTCCAGGTCCCCAGGCAGCTGTCCAGGGGATGGCGCCGGGCGTTGATGACCCGGGCGTTGGGCAGCATGAGGTGCAGCAGCCCGATCATGGGAAAGTTGTTGGGCATCTTGTCGATGAAATAGGGCAGCCCGGTACGGTAGCGCCGCGTCGATTCCATGTAGTTCCGGCCCAGTTCCAGCAGGGCCCCCTCCGGCAACGGCTCGAGCGCCTCGGGGTACTGCACGCCATCCTTGCGGCTGCGGTTGATGTCGCGCACCGCACGGCTCAGGTCCGGCAATTCCATGGTGCCTTCGACCTGGCTGTGGCTGGCGATGATCTGCTCGATCAGGGTGGAGCCCGAGCGGGGCAGGCCGACGATGAGGATCGGGTCCGGGCTGGGATCGCCCCAGCCGGCCCGCGCGGCCAGGAATTCCGGCGTGAACGTTTCGATGATCCGGTCATGCAGGTGCTGGGTGTGGACCGGGTCGTAGGTTTCCTGGGCCCGGCGCAGTTCCGCGCCCGCCCGGTAGTGCTCGAAGGCGCGTTCGAACTGCTCCTGGCCGTCGTACTGCTTGCCGAGGGCATAGTGGAAATTGACCTTGGGCTCATCGCCCAGGTGCGGTTCCCCGACCATGCGCTCCATGACGCCCACTTCCTCCGCGGTGAACTCGAAGGTCTTGAGATTGGCCAGGCTCCAGTAGGCCTCGCCATAGGCCGGATGGGCCTCGATACACTTGCGGTAGGCGGCAACGGACTCTTCCTGCCGGCCGACGGTTTTCAACACGTGGCCCATGCCCGCCAGTGCGCCACCATGCACCGGGCTCAGCTCCAGCGCCTTCTGGTACGCCTCCAGCGCCTCGTCGTGGCGCTGCGCCTTCGATAGTACGCCCCCCTTGGCCACCCACGCGTGCGGCAGGCTGGGGTCCAGCCCGATCGCGGTATCCGCCGCCTCCAGCGCCTCCGCGTACCGGTCCAGTTTCATCAGCACGGTGGTCAGGTCGATCCAGCCGAGGGTGAAGTCGGGCCCGCTCTCCACCGCCCGCCGCAGCAGGCGCAGCGAGGGGCGCCAGCGATTGGCATCCATCGCGATGGTGGCCAGCAAACGCAACGCCACCGGGTCATCGGGCTTCGCCGCCAGGTGCTCGCGCAGGATCTTCTCCGCCTCGCCCGCCTGGCCCGCGGACATGGCCTCCGAGGCCTGCGAAATCACCGCCTTGTCGGGGTTCAACTCGATCGCGCGCTGGATGGCGCGCTCGGCTTCCGCGCCCTCGCCGCTCATGGCCAGCGCCCGGCCCAGCGCGAGGTGCGTCGAGTAGCGGTCCGGCAGGGCCTCGGCAGCCTGTCGCAGGTAGCGGGCCGCGCGGCGGGGCTTGCGCTCGGCAAGCAGGGCCCGGCCCTTGCCTTCGAGGGCCCGCGGGTAGTCGGGAAAGTTCTTCAGGGTGCGGGAGAACCAGGACTGCGCCTCCTGCGGCTGGCGCCGGGCCAGCAGGATCTCCCCCAGCAGACACAGCAGGTTCGGATCGCGCGGATAAATGACCTGGCCGCGCCGGCAGACGCGCTCGGCATCATCCAGTTCACCGGCCTGCTTGGCCCGCAGGGCAGTTTCGTAGAACGCGCGGACCGATTGGTCCGATGTCTTGAGGCCCGTGTCTGTCATGCTCGCAAGATCGTTTCGCGCGCGGCGCGCCCGGGGCGAAGAGTGTGCCCGAGCGCCGGCCCGGCCTCAAGCACCGCGCGCGCCGATGCCACGGCCGGCGGGCGCGCGCCATTGCCAAACCCGCCCCAGCGGCTCAAACTTGAAAGCCTGGTTCACGACCATCACCGGAACATGACCCGCGAGGTTTGCATGCTGGACAAGACGACTCAGGACTGGCACACGATTGCCGCCGCACTGGACATCGAGGGACGGGCTTTCATCAACGGCCGCTACGTGGACGCGCTGTCCGGGGAAACCCGGCCCACCACCAATCCCGCCACCGGGCGGCCGCTGGCCGAGGTGGCCCTGTGCGGAACGGAAGATGCCGACCTGGCGGTCGGGCACGCCCGGGCCGTGTTCGAGCGGGGCGACTGGGCGAACATGGCGCCCATGGACCGCAAGATGGTGCTGGTGCGCTGGGCCGAGCTCATCGAGCAGAACGCCGACGAGCTGGCGCTGCTGGAAAGCCTGGACGTCGGCAAGCCGATCTCCGACACCACCGCGGTCGACGTGCCCGCGGCCGTGCGCACGATCCGCTGGAGCGGCGAGGCCATCGACAAGGTGTACGGCGAGATTTCGCCCACGCCAGCCAATACCCTGGCCCTGATCCAGCGCCTGCCACTGGGCGTGGTGACGGCCATCGTGCCGTGGAATTTTCCGCTTTCCACCACCGCCTGGAAACTGGCCCCGGCGCTGGCGACCGGCAACTCGGTGATCCTCAAGCCGGCCTCCAGCACCCCGCTCTCGGCGCTGCGCATCGCCGGACTGGCGGCCGAGGCCGGCCTGCCCGAGGGCGTCCTGCAGGTGCTGCCGGGGCCCGGCGGCAGCCTGGGCCGGCACCTGGGCCTGCACATGGACATCGACGGCCAGACCTTTACCGGCTCGACGCCGGTGGGCAAGCAGCTGATGGCGTATTCCGGCCGGTCGAACCTGAAGCGCACCTTCCTGGAGCTGGGCGGCAAGAGCCCGAACATCGTCTTCGCCGACGCCAACCTCGAAAAGGCGGCGGCCATGGCGGCGGTGGCGGTGTTCTACAACGGCGGCCAGACCTGCACCGCCGGCACCCGCCTGATCGTGGAAGAGCAGATCCTCGACCGCTTCATGAAGCTCGTGCTGGAGAGCGCCTCCAAGTGGATGCCTGGCGACCCGCTCGACCCCGCGACGCGCATGGGGCCGATGATCGACCAGGCCCAGCACGACGCGGTGGCCGAGTACGTCGGGATCGGCTGTGCCGAGGGCGCGGAGCTGGTGTTCGGCGGCCACCGGACCCTCGACGAAACCGGCGGCTACTTCATCGAGCCCACCGTGTTCCGCGGCGTGAACAACGCCATGCGGATCGCGCAGGAGGAAATCTTCGGGCCGGTGCTGTCGGTGATTCCCTTCACCGGCGCGGACGAGGCCGTGCGCATCGCCAACGACTCCATCTACGGCCTGGCCGGCGCGGTGTGGAGCAACGACATCAATACCGCGCACAAGGTCGCCGCCGCGGTGCGCGTCGGCACCATGGGCATCAACAACTACTTCGGCGGCGACATCACGGTGCCGTTCGGCGGCTTCAAGCAGAGCGGCAACGGGCGCGACAAGTCGATCCACGCGTTCCACGACTACACCGAGCTCAAGACCACCTGGATCGAGTTCGACTGAGCGGGGGGTTGGCCGCACGTGAACAGGCGACCCCTGTCGGCAAGCCGGGGCCGCTGAGGTGCCCGGCGGGGACCGCCAGGACCTGACCCGCGGCCCGGTCGCGGCCCACCTGCGGCGGCAGGGCGTGCCGTTCGCGTTCGGCCTGGTGGCGATTTTCTCCTTCGAGGCCGTGGACCTGTTCTTCATCTCCCGCCTCGGCGATGCGCCGCTGGCGGCGATCAGTTTCACCTTCCCGGTCATCTGGTTGCTGTACGGCATCGGCATCGGCTTCGAGGCCGGAGCCGCCTCCTGCATATCGCGGGCGGTGGGCCGGCGCGACAGCCTCCAGGCCCGGCGCCTGACCACCGACACCGCCCTGCTCGGGACGCTGGTGGCGCTGGGGCTGTGCGCGCTGGGGCTGGCGAGCATTGCGCCCGTGTTCACCATGCTCGGCGCCACCGCGCCGCTGCTGCCGCTGATCACCGACTACATGAGCCTGTGGTACTGGGTGGCGCCGCTGGACGTGTGCCTGTGGGTCTCGCTGGCTTCCGTGCGCGCGCGCGGCAACACGCTGCTGGAAAGCAAAATCATCACCGCGGCGGCCCTGCTGAACATGGCGCTCGACCCGGTGTTCATCTTCGGGCTGTTCGGCTTTCCGCGCCTGGAAATCCGCGGCGCGGCACTGGCCTCGCTGGTGGCCACCGGCGTGATGCTGGTGTTCACGCTCGGCTACCTGCATTTTCGCCTGCGGGTGTATGCCAGCCCGCTGGCGCCGCTGCGCTCGATCCTCGCCTCCTGGCGCCACATGCTGCACATCGGCATCCCGGCCATGATCACCAACGCCATCATCCCGGTCTCCAGCGGCATCGTGGTCTCCATGATCGCCGTCTATGGGGTCAACGCGGTGGCGGGCTACGGCGTCGCCATGCGCATCGAGCCGATGTTCCTGATCCCCTTCTATGCGCTGTCCGCGGTCGCGAGCCCGTTTTTCGGCCAGAATTCCGGCGCCGGCCACGCCGATCGGCTGCTGGAGGCGCGGCGGGTGCTGGCGCGGTTCTGCCTGAGCCTGGGGGCGGTGCTGGCGATCGCCCTGTGGCTGCTGGCGCGGCCGCTGGCCGGCATTTTCAGCGAATCGGAAGCCATCCTGCAGGTGGCCGTGCATTACCTGTGGATGGTGCCGCTGTCCTACGGCGCCTATGGCCTGGTGATGTCGGTGAACGCCGCCTTCAACGGCATGGGCAAGCCCCTTCCGGGCGTGGCCATTTCGGCCCTGCGCGTGCTGGTGCTGTTCCTGCCCCTGGCCTTCCTGGGTCGCTGGCTGTTCGATCTGCCCGGCTTGTTCGCTGCCAGCACGGCTTCGAACCTGGCGCTGGGCCTCGCGGGCTTCATCTGGCTGGGCCGGCAGATCGCGCGCATCCCCCGGCCCGGCGCGGCGGGGAGCGGCCCGCCATGAAGACCGTACGGCGCCGGCCCCGATCCCCGTAGCGGATCACGGGCCGGCCCGGCGCCAGGCTTCCTGCGCCCAGGAGCGGATCAGCAGCGCCTCGTCCCAGCGATCGGACAACTCCCGGCCGTCGGCGTCGGTAATCGCGTAGGGTGGCGGCCCCAGTTCGCACAGGAACACCAGCCTGGCCTGCTCGCCGTTGCGCGCGCGCCACATCCGCATGCCCTGCTCCCACCATTCCCGGAATTGCGCGACCCACGCCTGGTGCTGGGGAAAGCCCAGCGGCACCTGGATCTGCTCGGCATTGGACACGCGACCCTGGAAGCAGTCGGAGCGCTCCAGGATGCGATGCATCGAATCGCGGTCCGCCTCGCTCAGCGGCAGGCGCATCTCGCGGTCGAGCACGAAATGCGACAGGTCGGCGCACAGGCGCATCTCCGGCACGGCCTCGATGAGGCGCAGGGTGTAATGCAGATCGTTGAGGGTGCAGTCGCGGTGGGTCTCGAACAGCAGCGGCAGGCCGGCCGCCGCGGCATCCGCCAGCCAGCCGCGGATCACGGGCACGCCTTCCCCGATCGTCATGGGCATCACCTGGCCGATGACGTTGACCAGCACGGCATCCATCTCCCGGGCCAGGTCCAGCAGCGGCACGAGCTCCTCGCGGCGGCGCGGAAAGGCATTGACCATGCACTCGAGGCCGTATTCCCGGTACAGCGGTCGCAGGGCGCGCATGGCCGCGATTTCGTGCACCGCCGGGTCGATGCACAGACCGTGATAGCCGGCCTCGGCAGCCCTGCGAAAATGCTCCTCCACGGGCGGCTCGGGCACGCCCGGACGGCGCAGTTCCATGGCCCACAGCGACTGGAAGACTTGCAGGTCCGGCACGCGGCGACCGGCTCAGGAGCCTTCCAGTTCGCGCAGGTACTCCTGCAGCATCCCGCGCATGTCCTCGGCCTGCGCCTCGAAGTCCAGCCCGCTGTAGAACAACATGTAATTGAATTCCTCGTTGGCGAGGGCGCGAAATTCGCTGGACAGGATGCGCCCCAGGGCGAATTCGATGCCGAAGTCCTCGATTGCCCGCTGGTCGATGTCTTCCCGCAATTCGGCGGGAATCACGGTATGCACGAATGAGACATACCCCGTATGGCGGGTGGCCAGGTTGGTGAAGGTGGCCCCCAGCCTGCCGTAATACAGCGCGATCCGCTCGCGCAGCGCGGGGTTTCGAATGATGCGGAAATTGCCGGTGGAGCGGAGATCCTGAAACGTGGTGTCCGCGTACCAGGGTTGCGCCGCGGCGCTCATGATCCCGCCACGGGACACGTTTCTGAAAAATGCCAGGACGTCGTCCGGCACCGGGGCCTGGCCCCTGACGATCGGCAAGACCTGCGAAAGCGCCGCACGCTTTTCCTGCAGGCGGGGATGCAGGCGTTCGCGGACGTACCAGAGGTCGTGTTCCACGTCTTCCTGCATCCGCTTGATGTAATCGATCGCGAGCCGATGTTCCTGCTGCCCGGTCCAGAAATCATTGAGCGCCAGCGCAATCAGCACACCCAGCACGACGACCAGCGTCTCGGCGAGCAGCCAGCGAATCCCCTTGGAGCTGATCAGGTTGCGCGCCACGGCGGCTCAGAAGGAGGTGAGGAACGACGCCGCGTTGCCGCCGTACTGCAGACCCTGGCGCGCGGTCTCGAAATACCGTTCCTGCATCGCGTCCTGCACCCCGTCGTGCGGTCCGCCGCGATGCGTGACGCGGTGCACCCGGTGGGCGAAGTAGATCTTCAGTTGCTGCCGGAGCGGGATCACGGAGGCGGGATCGTCGCTGATGTGCTCGCGGTAGTAAGCGGGCAGCCGGTACCAGGGCACGGTCGGGCGCCGGTGATGGGCGTTGTGGAACCCGAAGTTCAGCACCAGCCAGTTGGGCAGGTCGTAGCGGAAGCTGATGGGGTTGGAGAAGGTGTGCGCCTGCTCGGTGGCGCGCCCGCCGAACCGTGACGGCGCCTGCCTGGCGTAGAGGATCGGGTTGTTGTCGTAGTCGTGCTGCAGCATGTCCATGAACCGCAGCACGTGCATCATCAGCAGGTAGGCGACGGCGTATCCCACCGCCACCCGCGGCCAGAGCACCGCCAGCGTCACGAACGCGCCGACCCGGACCACGATCACCGCCGCCTGGCGCAACCGCTGGCTGCGGCGCTGCGGGATGATGAAGGCCGAAATCATCATGATGCCGTGCATCAGCAGGTCGTGCGCCGGGATGCAGAACCATTCGAAAAACCTGATGACGCTCACCAGCCGCGGGTGCCGCTCGAAAAACGCTTCGTACTCGAACCACACCGAATCGTCGTTATCCGTGTGGTGGCGGAAGTGCTTGTAGCGGATGTCCTCGAAGGTGCCATAGCTGGAGCCGCAGACCCAGCTCAGGAGCCGGCCGAGCCGCGCATTGGCCGCCTTGCGGCGGAAGATCGTGTTGTGGGCGCACTCGTGGACGAGGTAGGCGGCGATGACCATGGCGTGTGCCAGCAGCAGGGTCGCCAGCACGTTCACCCCCCAGTGATCCGCAAACAGGCCGGCGAACCCCGCGGCATAGCCGACCAGCGCATAGGCGAGCGCGGCGCCGTGGTACCACAGCCCCTGCGGTTCGTTGAAATGTCGCGCCATCGGGTTCATGAGCCGGTCCCGCTCAAGTATTGACCCACGCCCGCCACTCCGCAAGCCGCCTCACCTCAGCCCGGAGGCCTCGATCGCCGCCGCGATGTGCTCCGGCTCGCCGGTCGTCATCAGGTTCACCCCCGAGATGCCCGGAATACCGGCCATCGCGCGCATGGTCTCCGCGCAGATCCCGATGCCCTCCGCCAACGGGTCGTCGGCCTGCTCCAGACGCTCGATGATCGTGTCGGGAATTTTCGAGTCCAGCATGTTGTCCTTCACCCAGCGGGCCGTCTCCGCCGAAGGCAGGGGCGTGAGCGATACGATCACCGAGTAGCGCCAGGTGAGCTGCGCCTGCACCAGCCGCTCCATATACTGGCGCAACAGATCGAGATCGAAGCAGATCTGGGTCTGCAGGAACTGCGCGCCCGCCTCGGCGCGGGCGCGCAGGGAATCGCCGCGCCAACCGGACCTGGCCCGGTGCGCCTTGGCGCCGGTACCGATGAAGAATGCCGCTTTCTGCCCGTCGCCCTCCTCGTTCATGGCCTGGGCCATCGCGATCAACTCCCGCGCGGTCAGGTCGAACACGGTGCTGGCGTGCAGCGGGTGCTTCTTGGGCACCCGTCGCCCGCGGGTCAACAACACGCTGGTCACGCCCAGGGCTCGCAGCCCCAGCAGGTCACTCGTCAACGCGATGCGGTTGCGGTCCCGGCAAGTGAGAATGGGAATCGGGTCGATACCCTCTTGCAAAAGCAATGCGGAGGCGGCCAGCGCGGACATGTTGACCCAGGCCAGCGGGTTGTCGGCGACCTGCACGCCATCCGCCTGGCCGGCGAACAGGCGGGCCTGGCGGGCGACTTCGTCCGCGGTCGTGTTGCGCCCGAGCGTCAACTCGGCGGTGATGGTGAACGCATCGCTTTGCGCTGCCGTGCTGAAGGTCCGCACCGTGTCTCCGCCTGGCTTCGATAAGGGCTATTCCATCGGCAGGGCCACCTGCGCTACCCTACCCGCGCCAGTCCAGCATCATACCCGCGCGGCTTCGATGCGAACAGTTCGGCTGCGGCACCCTGGCAGTCGGTGCCATTCCCCGGAACCCCGGCGCGATGACAAGCGGATGACGACAGCGACATGAAGCAGGCGACAGCCCCCCGACCCCACACGGCGTCGTATTACGCCGCCTCGGTGGCCAGCGAACCCGGCTACCCGGCGCTGGAGGGCGTGGTCTCGACCGACGTGTGCGTCGTGGGCGGCGGATTCACGGGCGTGTCGACCGCGCTCACCCTGGCCGAGCGCGGCTACCGCGTGGTGCTGCTGGAGGCCAACCGCATCGGCTGGGGCGCCTCGGGCCGCAACGGCGGGCAACTGATCGCCGGGGTCAGCGGCGAGGCCAAGGTCCGGCGGCGGTATGGCGAGGACATCGCCGACCTGCTCTGGAAGATGCGCTGGCTCGGCAATGACATCGTGCACGATCGCGTGGCCCAATACGGCATCGATTGCGATCTCCGCAACGGCTACATCGAGGCTGCGCTGAAGCCACGCCAGATGCGGGGCCTGGAGGCCGAGCACCGCGAACTCGAGGCCCGCGGCCATCCGCACGAATTCCGGCTGCTGGACGCCGCGGAGACCCGCGCCACCCTCGGCACCGAGGCCTACATCGGCAGCCTGATCACCATGCGCAACGGGCACCTGCACCCGCTCAAGCTGTGTCTCGGCGAGGCCCGCGCGGCGCACTCGCTGGGCGTGCAGATTCACGAGGGCTCCCGGGTCACCGCCATCCAGCACGGCGCCCGGCCCCGGGTGGTCACCGGGCAGGGGGCGGTCGAAGCGGATTCCGTGGTGCTGGCCGGCAATGCCTACCATGCCCTGGAGCGCAAGCACCTCTCGGGGCTCACCTTCGCCGCGGGCAGCTACATCATTGCCACCGAGCCGCTGCCGGAGGCGGTGCGCCGCGAGATCAATCCGCTCGACCTGGCGGTATGCGATACCAACGAGATCGTGGATTACTACCGGCTGTCCGCGGACGGGCGCATGCTGTACGGCGGCCGCTGCAATTATTCGGGCCGTGCACCCCGCGACATCGCCGCAACCATCAGGCCGCGCATGCTGAAGGTCTATCCCCGGTTGCAGGAATTCCGCATCGACTACCAGTGGGGCGGCAGGATCGGCATCGTGCTGAACCGCATTCCCGCCCTCGGCCGCATCAACGGCAACGTCTACTACGTGCAGGGCTACTGCGGCCATGGCGTCAATGCCACCCACATCATGGGCGAGGTGGTGGCCGATGCCATTGCTGGCACCATGGAGCGCTTCGACGTATACGAGCGCATCAGGCACTTCCGGATCCCCGGTGGCCAGTGGTTCGGCAACCAGTTGGTCGCGCTCGGCATGCTGTATTTCAGGCTGAGGGACCTGCTGCCCTGAGCGTGAGCCGGGGCACATTCCGTTAGCCCGGCGCGCCGCGCGGGCCGCCGGGCGGCGGCGCTGCGATGATCCGGATGCCGGGATTCCGAACTCCCGGATGGCCCGCTGGCGGCCGGCCTAGCCTCTGCGGCGGCGGGACCGGCCGCGACGCCCCGCTGCGGGACTGGCCGCGGCGGGCTCTGGCGGCGGGGGCAGTTCGGGCAACTGCTGCTGCGTTTCGAGGCCATCCATGATCAGCGCCCGCATGGCCTCGTCGATGGCAGGGTCGGTCGCGATCGGCGTATAAGCGGCCAGGCGACGCTCCACCTCGTCATTGGCGCGCTGCGGCAGGTCCCGGGCGCCCCGTTTCTCCCAGTTCTCACGGTTTTCCCGATCGATGACGGGATCGGTCAGGTACAGTTCGCGGGGCCAGTGCTGCAGCGTGTGCTCCGAGGTGATCAGGTGGTTGTCCCGCATCAGGTCGTCCACCAGGCCCTGGGCCGGCAGGTCGTCCAGCACCTGGATCTCGCGCACGAAATGCAGCGCCTGGCCGCAGACCTCGTTGTCGAACACCAGCTTGGGCAGGCTGAAGGTCAGCACGAAATCGAGCATGCCCGGCCCGGACACGGAATTGACCCCGGCGATCGCGGCCAGCAGGGCACTGCTGAATGTCTCGCCACCGGCCTGGGCGTCGAGGAACTTGCCGTCCGACAGCGCCATGTACGCCTGGGTCGGCAACCCCAGGGACTTGGCGATGGCCACGTAGCCCGCATTCAGGTGCTGGGCCTCGATCGCGGCCATGGGCGAAGACGCCGCTTTCATGTGAAAGGTGGCGGGGGCGCCGCCGAACAGGACCGGCGCGCCGGGGCGCACGATCTGTGCCATGGTGAGGCCGGTCAGCACGTCCACGCAGTGGAATACCAGCGCCCCGACCAGTGTCACCGGGGCGATCAGGCCCATCAGCGTCACCGGCACGATCTCGACCGCTATACCCGCTTCCACGCAATCCAGCAGGTTCTGACAGGAATCCTCGCCGTAGCGGAAGTTGCCGGTGGCGGTGATGGTGAAGATGGACATCGGCTTCGCCACCAGGTCCGCGCGGCTGTCCCTGAACATCTCCAGCATGGCCGCCATGCGCGGCACGCCATGCTCGGTGAATGCGCCGGACACCATGGGCTTGCGGGTGGTGACCAGCAGCATGTACAGGCGCCAGGCGTCGGAGACCTGCGACTCGATGTCCTGGTTGGTCGAAAAAGCCGTGGACGGGTAGGCGATGTGTTCCAGCCCGTCGCAGAGGCGCGCATACTCGATGAAATCCCGCGAATCCGCCAGGCGCGTCTCGCCGGTGCGGTGGTCCTGTATCTTCAGCCCGCTGGACCCCGGCGTGAAGTGCACCCGGTCGCCGCCGATCTCGGTATAGGGCTGGCCGTCGCGGTCGTACAGGGTGAACGAGCCGGGCGCGTCGGCGATGGCCTGGTCCACGACCTCGGGTGGGAACAGGATGCGGCCGGACGCATCGGCTTTCAGCCCGTGGTCCAGCAGGCGAGCCTTGAGCGGCGCGCCGCGGATTTCCATCCCCCTCTCGGCCAGCAGCCGCTTCGCCTCGGCCAGGATGCGGCCGATCATCTCCTCGCTCAGTATGTTCAGGCTGGGTCGCATCCTCGCGTTCCTGTGTTCACCGGGCGACAACGCCCTCGATCTCATTCTTGCGCCGCGCAACGTAGTCGGTCAGGGCCTCGCGGATGCCCGGATCCGACGGCGGTTGCTCGTACTCCGACAGCAGGCGCTTCCAGACGCCGTTGGCCCGCTGCGCCACGTCGGCACTCCCGGCTTCCTGCCAACGCTCGAAATTGAGCCGGTCGGAAACCAGCGGTTCGTAGAACGCCCTCTCGTACCGCTCCAGTGTATGCCGAGTCCCGAAATGATGGCCACCCGGCGGCACCCCGGCAATAGCCTCCAGCGCCAATTCGGCCTCATCCACCGCAATCGGCTCGAGCGAGGCTGCCATCATCTGCAGCATCTCGGCGTCCACCACCAGCTTCTCGAACGAGGCCGTCAGCCCGCCCTCCAGCCAGCCAGCCGCATGGTTGACGAGGTGGCAGTGCGCCAGCAGGCAGGCCCACAGGGACAGGCCGCTCTCGTACGCGGCCTGCGCATCGACGCTGTTGGCCGTGGTGGTGTTGCTGGACCGGAACGGCAAGCCGAGCGCCCGCGCGATCTGGCCACTGGCAATCACCAGGCGCGCGTACTCCGGCGTGCCGAGCGCGGGTGCGCCGCTGCGCATGTCGACGTTGGAGGCGAACGCGCCGTACATGACCGGCGCGCCCGGCCTGACCACCTGCGCCAGTGCCACCACCGCCAGCACCTCGGCGGTCTGCTGCACCAGCGTGCCGGCTAGCGTGGCCGGGCTCATGGAGCCGGCCAGCGTGAACGGCGTGATGCAGGCAACCTGGCCGGCGGCGGCCAGTTCCATCACCGCCTCGGCCATGGGCACGTCCAGCTGGCGGGGCGAGTTGGTGTTGATGATGCCCAGCACCGCGGGGTCTGCGGCCAGGCCCTCGCGATCGGTGCCCAGCGCAATCGCCGTCATTTCCAGGCAATCCACCGTGCGCGCCCGACCCAGTGGGTAGGCCTGTGCGTTCTTGTCCAGCAGGGTCAATTGCGCGAGGTACAGGTCCAGGTGACGCGATTCCGGCGGCAGGTCCATCGGCTCGAAGGCACCGCCGCCCTCCTGGTGGATGATGTTGAGGCTCTGCACCAGGCGCAGGTAGTCGCACAACTCGGCGTAGCTGCCCGGCCGGCGGCCGCGATCGAGATCGCTGCAGAAAGCCGGCCCGCCGACCGAGGCGAAGACCATGTGATCGCCCCCGATCACAAGGTCCCGCGCCGGGTTGCGCGCCCGCAGGGCGAATCGCCCGGGCGCCGTGGCGCCGAGCTCGCGCACCAGGTCGCGCGCGAAACACACCATGGCAGTGGATTCGTCGACCTCGGCGCCCGCGGCGCGCAGCAGCGACCGGCTCTCGGCCTCCAGGAAGCGCATCCCGTGCTCCTCCAGCACCGCCAGCGCCGCCTCGATGATGACTTCCACCTGGTCTTCACTCAGCAGTGCCAGCGGGGGGTGGGGGTTGCGCAGGTCCTGCCACGGCAATTGATGGACGGCCGCTGGCTGGCGCCGGACCCTGCGCGAACGCCTGCCCACCGGCCCGCTCAGGTGTCCGCGGGGGACTGCATGACGGCCAGCGCCTGCCGCCGCCACGCCTCGGTCTGTTCCACCTGGTTGAAACTGAACACATGGCAGCCGGCGATGTCGAGCGACTCCTCGTGCAGCAGCGGCGCTAGCGCCCGCAACAGCGCGTCGGGCGTGTACACCGAGGCGCTCAGGAAGCGCGCCACGGCATCCCGTTTGCGGCGCAGGAACCGCAGCGAGTCGCCGACGCCGATGCGCAGCGATGTCTTCAGCAGGGTGGCCCGGTCGGACACGCCCGGAATGCCGATCCAGGCCGGCAAGCGGACGCCGCGTGCCCGGATCGCCCGCAGCCACCGCCCCAGCAGCTGGACATCGAAGCACATCTGCGTCACCAGGTAGGTCGCCAGCGCCTGCTTGCGCTCCAGCTCCGCCAGCAGCACATCCGCGGCCACCTCCGGGTGGCCCTCCGGGTGGGTGGCAATGCCGATCTCCGCGAAACGGTGGTCGTACTCGGAAATGGCCTGCAGCAATTGCCAGGCGGTGCCGAACGGGCCGAGCGGCCTGGCGGCGTCGCCACCCGGCACGAAGATGCTGTCCACGGGCAGGTCTTCGAGACGGGCCATGATCTCCCTGAGGTGCCCGTCGCCCCGCACCATCTTGGCGGCGATGTGCGGCACCACGCGAAAACCCCGGTCCGCCAGGCGGTGCGTCAGATCCAGGGTGGCATCGACCCCCTTCGTGGGAGAACAGGAAACCGACACGAAGGATCCGGGCGCCAGGTCGGCCAGGCGCCGCTCGATGCTGGGGGTGGGAAAGATCTCCAGGTACGCCTCGCGCACGAGATGCTCGAGGGCGGCGTCCCGGGGCAGGTTCGGGCTGCCCTTCATTCTTGCCTGCGCCTCCGCTGCGGGCGCGCCTTCGACGGCAGGTCGACGGCGCGCCGCAATTCGGTGAACGGGTCGCTGGCGTGCGGAATGGCCATGGCGGCCACGAAATGCGCCTGGAAGCGTTCCTCGACCGCGGTCTCGATTTTCTCCACGCGCCGCACCTGCTGCTGGATCAGCGCCCGGGAGGCACGGTCCAGCAGGGCCACGCGCGCGCCCGTGCCGGCCGCGTTGCCGGCGGATGACACCTGTTCCAGGTCGCAGTCCGGGATCATGCCCAGCACCATCGCGTACTTGACGTCGATCTGCGCGCCGAACGCGCCCGCCAGCCGTATGCGGTCCACCCGCTCCACGCCGAGCTTCTCCATCAGCAGCCGGGCGCCGGCGTAGAGGGCCGCCTTGGCCAGCTGGATGGCGCGCACGTCGTTCTGGCGGATCACGATGTGCGGCTCGCCGTCCCACAGCCGGTAGGCATGGGTGCGCCCGTCCGGCACGACGCGCTCGCTGCGTGCCGCCAGCCGGCCATCGATACGGCCGTCGGCGTCGATCACGCCCGCCAGGTAGAGCTCGGCCACCGCCTCGATGATGCCGGAGCCGCAGATGCCGGTGACCCCGCCGTCCGGCAGGCGGTCCCGGAAGTCCGGCTCGTCCGACCAGGCATCGCTGCCGATGACCCTGAACCGCGGCTCCAGGCTGGCGGCGTCGACCCGCACGCGTTCGATGGCGCCGGGCGCCGCCCGCTGGCCGGCACTGATCTGGGCGCCCTCGAATGCCGGCCCGGTGGGGCTCGAAGCCGCCAGCAGCCGGTCGCGGTTGCCCAGCACCAGCTCGGCATTGGTGCCGACATCGACGATCAGCGAGACCTCGTCCCGGTCCCAGGGCGCCTCCGCCAGCAGGACGCCCGCCATATCCGCGCCCACGTGCCCGGCGATGCATGGCAGCACATAGGCGTATCCGCCCGGATGGATGCCGATTTCCAGTTCGCGGGCCGCAATGCTCACCGCCGCATCGCTGGCCAGCGCGAACGGGGCCTGCCCCAGCTCGCTCGGATCGTAGCCGAGCACCAGGTGCTGCATGATGGGATTGCCCACCAGCGTAAGTTCCAGTACGTCCTCGACCTGCAAGCCCGCGCCATCGGTCAGCTCGGCCACCAGGCCGTTGATGGCCTCCCGCACCACCCGGGTGAGTTCGGCCTCGCCACCCGGGTTCATCATGATGTAGGAGACCCGGCTCATCAGGTCCTCGCCAAAGCGAATCTGCGGGTTCATGCGCCCGCCACTGGCCAGCACTTCGCCGCTGGTCAGGTCGCACAGGTGCGCGGCGATGGTGGTGGAGCCGATGTCAAAGGCGATACCGTACAGCCGCCCCTTGAAACCGGGCCACACACCGACGATCTCGTTGCCATTATGGATGGCGACGGTCACCCGCCACTGGCCCTCGCGCAGCGCCCGCTGCAGGGCCTGGGTCATGCGCAGATCCCAGTAATGGGCCTCGATGCCCCACTCCCGCTGCAGCGCCTCGCGCAGCCGTTCCAGGTCGCCGCGTGGGTCGTGCATGTCGGGCGGCGCCACTTCGACGAAATAGGGATGCACCATCGGATCGACGCGGATGTCGTGCGCCTCGTGCGGCTTGCGCACCACCTGGCGGTGCACCTGGCTGGTGGCGGGCACATCGATGGCCACGTCACCCAGGATACGGGCCTGGCAGCCGAGACGATGCCCCTCCGGCAGGTCCCGTCGTTCGCGGTAGCGGGCTTCCGCTTCACCCTCCGCCGACAGGTGCTCCGTGCGCGATACGATGCCGTGCTTGGCGAGTTCACCGGCGGTGGGAAGCACCTGGCAACGCCCGCAGATCGCCCGCCCGCCGCAGACCGAATCCAGATCCACTCCGAGGCTGCGTGCCGCCTCCAGCACCGCCGTGCCCTCCGCAAAGCGCCCGCGCTTTCCCGAGGGGGAGAACACCACCCGGCATTCGGGATGATCGGCGCCGGTCATGTGCAAACCGCCGCCTCGCTCAACGCCGCGGCGGCCGGCGCCGGCGACCGCCGCGGCGACCCCGTTCGACGCCTGCCCCCGAATCCCGATAGGCGCCGATCCACGCCGCGCACTCGGCGTCATGGCCCATGACCACATTGGCCGCGCGCACCGCCTGCATCAGCTCGGGCTTGAGTGGATTGGTGATCGCCGAGGTCATCCCGCCCGCGATGGCCATGCCGATGAAGGTGGCGTTCAGTCCTTCCCGGTTCGGCAGGCCGAAACTGAGATTGGAAGCCCCGCAGGTGGTGTTGACCCGCAACTCCTCGCGCAGGCGCCGCACGATGTGCATGACCTGCCGCCCGGCGGCATTGATGGCCCCAATGGGCATGACCAGCGGGTCCACCACCACGTCGGACCGCGCAATGCCGTGATCCTCGGCGCGCTCGACGATCTTCTTCGCCACCTCGAAGCGCACGTCCGGGTCCTCCGAGATGCCGGTATCGTCGTTGGAGATGGCCACCACCGCGCAGCCGTGCTTCCTGACCAGCGGCAGCACCCGTTCGAGCCGTTCCTCCTCGCCGGTCACCGAGTTCAGCAAGGCCTTTCCCTGGTAGGCCTGCAGGCCGCTTGCCAACGCCTCGATGACCGACGAGTCGATGCACAGCGGGACGTCGGTGACCGCCTGGATCAGGCGGATGCACTCGGCCATGATGGCCGGCTCGTCGGCCAGCGGTACGCCGGCATTCACGTCCAGCACCTGGGCTCCGGCCGCGACCTGGGCCAGGGCATCCGCCTCGACCCGGCCATAATCGCCGGCCTTCAGCTCCGCTGCCAGCAAACTGCGGCCGGTGGGATTGATGCGCTCCCCGATCACCACGAAGGGCCGCCCGAAGCCGATCACCACCTCGCGGCTGGCGGAACTGATGACGGTATCCGTCATGCCCGTCGCCTGCCCGGCTGTTGCCTGTGGGCGCCCGCCATCACCGGGCGCTCGCCCCGGCTCGGCCACCGGCCTTGACCACCCGCTCCAGCTCGGCCGGCGGGAAGCGGCGCTCCAGCGCGCGGGCCCGCTCGCGGACCAACTGCTCGAGATCGCCCTCGAGCAGTTCCGTCTCGCGGCGCCAGTCTTCCAGGTACGCAGCGCTCGAACCTCGCCCGGCCCGCATCGCGGCCCGGTCGATGGCCTGTTGGAACCGTGGCTCCAGTTCCTGCTTGCAGCGCTGGCGGCCCTGTTTGCCCACCACCTGGGCCGGGATGTCCCGCCAGTAAATGCTGGTCAGCTTCACCATGCGGCCACCCGATTCCGCAGCACGGCCTCCAGCGGCGCCAGGCCGGTCGGATGTGGATGGAACTCCAGTTTCAGGTAGCGGGCGCACTCGCGCGCCCGCTCGGACAATCCGGGCGTATCCGACTGCGCCAGGTAAACGACCCGGCGGTAGTTGCCAAAGTAGCTGTCCCGCAGCTCGGGGTGCCGGTCGAGGCCCAGCCCGCGCACCACCAGGCGCTCGAAATGCCGCACAAGGAAGTCGGTCAGGTAGAAAGTGCCGGGCTCATCGTTCGCCAGGCGCTCGAAGCGGCTCGCGCCCGCGAAGAACTGG
This sequence comes from Lysobacterales bacterium, assembly GCA_011773845.1. Classification (GTDB taxonomy): domain Bacteria; phylum Pseudomonadota; class Gammaproteobacteria; order Xanthomonadales; family SZUA-36; genus WVWV01. Next base: position 33,036 of record WVWV01000033.1, read on the forward strand.
TAGCAGTGCGCGCCCGGCAGGCGCTCCACGCCATACTCGGTCAGCACGCGGTCCAGCGCCCCGCCGGTCCCGCAGTCGCCATAGGCGACGAACATGCGGACCCCGTCGGCGCGGTGGCGCTCGATGGCCGTCCGGACCGCACCCGGTATCCGCTGGGGGGTGTTGTGCAGTTCCGCGGGCAGGCACTGTACGCGCAGCGCCGCCCAGCGGTTGCGGCGCTTGAGTTCAACCAGCTCACGAGCCAGCGCCCCACAGGCGATGATGAGGATTCGCATCGTCATCGCACTCCGAGCCCCGCGCTCCCGCTCAGCCGGCCTGTCGCCGCTCCATGACCAACTGCTTGGCGACCTCGACGGCGGTGGCGGCATCCCGGCAATAGGCGTCCGCGCCGACCGCCTTGCCGAACTCCTCGTTGAGCGGAGCGCCGCCCACCAGCACGATGTAATCGTCGCGGATGCCCTGCTCCTTCATGGCGTCGATCACCACCTTCATGTAGGGCATCGTGGTGGTCAGCAGGGCCGACATGCCGAGGATGTCCGGTCGCTCGCGCTGCAGGGCATCGATGTAGGCGTCGGCGTCGGTGTTGATGCCGAGGTCGACGATTTCGAAGCCCGCGCCTTCCATCATCATCCCCACGAGGTTCTTGCCGATATCGTGGATGTCGCCCTTGACGGTGCCGATCACCATCTTGCCGACCGGCTCGGCACCGGTCTCCGCCAGCAGCGGGCGCAGGATCGCCATGCCGGCCTTCATCGCGTTGGCCGCCAGCAGCACCTCGGGCACGAACAGGATGCCGTCGCGAAAGTCCTCGCCAACGATGTTCATGCCCGCCACCAGCGCCTCGTCCAGCAGCTTCTTCGGGTCCCAGCCACGCTCCAGCAAGATCTGCGTGCCCTCGGCGATCTCCTCGGCCAGGCCGTCGTACAGGTCGTCCCACATCTGCTCGACCAGTTCCTCGTCACCAAGTTCGGCGAGCACCAGGTCGTCCGTGTCGTGTTCCTGCGTCATCGCGTCCACCGCTCAGAAAAAACCACCTGGATCATGCCGACCCCGATGGTTTTGAACCCGCATCTTCCGACACTTGCCGGGCGCAGTCAATGAGCCCCGCCGTGGCTCAGCCATCCGCGCCCACGGCCTCCAGGTACCATTGGAGAAATTTCCAGGTGTAGGTCTCGATGCCGGACAGCGGCCCCGGCTCGTAAAACCGCGAGCCCACCCCGCGCGCGTTGTTTTCGATGATGCGCTTGTCGGCCTCGGTGGTCACGTCCCACAACCAGGTCAGCTGCTCGACGTCGTAGTCCTCGCCCGCGCGCGCATTCCCGTTGACCAGCCAGGTGATGTCGCATTCGCTGCGCCCGATCCCGGACGGCCGGAAGGCATAGACCACGACGTAATCGCAGTAGGCGAGCGCGAACGTCACCGGCCCCACCTGGAAGTCGGTCGCCCCGCCGTAGTAATCGGAGATGTCGCCCAGCAGCGGCGCCACCGGCTGCCCGTCCTGGCTGCCCGTGAGGTGGCCGCGAATGAGGGGGTAGCGCTCGTAGAGGAAATCCGCCCCGAAGCCCGTCGCATCGCGGTAGATGCGGTTCACCTGCGCGTCGCTCATGCCGCAGGCGGGTGCGCGCTCGAACATCTCGCCGTACATCTCGCTGGTTTTCAGATCCGGGTGCGCCAGGATGTGGCCGCGCGAGTACTCGGGGTGGGCCGGCGCGCAGTGGTAGCACTCGGTATAGTTCTCCACCGCCAGCTTCCAGTTCGCGGCCATCGGATACACCTGGCGGTGGGCCACCCGGGCCCCGTCGAGCCGATAGGGTGCCAGGCACTCGGAAAGCGCCGCGCGGACCGGCTCGAATGCCGCCGGGCGGGCGGCGAAATTGACGAAAATCAGCCCCTCGAGCACCTCGCAGGCGATGCGCTTGAGGCTCAACTCCGATGGGTCGAAGTCCTCACCCATGTGTGCCGCGGATCGCAGCCGCCCGTCCAGGTCGTAACTCCAGCCATGATACGGGCAGGTCAGCAGCTTGCCGCGGCCCCGGGGCAGCAGGCAAATCCGGGAGCCGCGATGCCGGCACACGTTGACCAGCGCCTGCACGCGGTCTTTCGCGGCACGCACCACGATCACCGATTCCCGTTCCAGGTTGAACAGCATCCAGTCGCCGACGTTGGGAATTTCGCTCAGGTGGCCGGCGTACAGCCACGAGCGCATGAAGATGCGCTCGATGTCCCGACGATAGATTTCGGGCTCGGTGTAGAAGGCCTGGTCCAGCGCCCGCATGCGGGGATGGGCCGAGGCGAGACGGTCGATGGCCTGCGAATCCATGCGAACTATTCCTCCGAGCTGACCATGGCTCACTCCGCCGCCGCTTGCCGGCGGTTGAGCATGGCGGCCACCAGGACGATTACCGAGACCAGCAGGATGATGACCGTTGCCAATGCGTTGATGTCCGGGGTCACGCCCAGCCTGACCTTGGAGAAGATCAGCATCGGCAGGGTCGTAGCCCCCGGCCCGGACACGAAGCTCGCGATCACGACGTCGTCCAGCGACAGGGTGAACGCCAGCAGCCAGCCCGAGACCATCGCCGGGGCGATGGCGGGCACGGTGATGTCGAAGAACACCCGCAGCGGCCGCCCGCCCAGGTCCATGGCCGCTTCCTCGAGGGCCTGGTCCATGCCGCTGAGGCGCGAGCGCACCACGACCGCCACGTAGGCCATGGAAAACGTCACGTGCGCGATGGTGATGGTGGTGGCGCCGCGACTGGCCGGCCAGCCAATCCATTCGCCCAGCGAGATGAACAGGAACAACAGGGAAATGCCGGTGATGATCTCCGGCATCACCAGCGGCGCGGTGATCATGCCGGTCAGCAGGGTGCGCCCACGGAAGCGGCCCAGCCGGTTGAGCCCCAGGCCCACCAGCGTGCCCATCACGGTGGCCAGGGTGGCGGCCACGAAGGCGATCTGCAGGCTCAGCCACGCGGACGACAGGATCGCCTCGTCCTGCAGCAGCGAACGGTACCAGCGCAGCGAGAAGCCACCCCACAGCGTGACCAGGCGCGAGTCGTTGAACGAATACACCATGACCGAAATGATCGGCACGTACAGGAACGCGTAGCCGAAGGCGACGACACTGAGCAGCAGCGTGTGGCGTTGCCTCATACCAGCCTCCGCTCGGCGCGCCCCGCCTGGGTCTTCTGGAACCACATCATCGGCAACACCAGGATCAGCAACAGCACCACGGACACCGCCGAGGCCACCGGCCAATCCCGGTTGATGAAGAACTCGTCCCACAGCGCGCGCCCGATCATGAGCGTGTCCGAGCCACCCAGCAGGGCCGGAATGATGAATTCGCCGATGGCCGGGATGAACACCAGCAGGCTGCCGCCCACGATGCCGGGCACCGACAGCGGCAAGGTGACGTCGCGGAACACCTGCCAGCGGCGGGCACCGAGATCGGCCGCCGCCTCCTCGAGGTCCCGGTCCATGCGCTCGAGGATGGCATAAAGCGGCAGGATCATGAACGGCAGGTAGCTGTAGACGATGCCCAGGTAGACCGCGAAATCGTTGTAGATGAGCACCAGCGGTTGCTCGATCAGCCCCGATTTCAGCAGCAGGTTGTTGATCACGCCCTTGGTGTTGAGCAGGCCGATCCAGGCATACACGCGCAGCAGGAACGAGATCCAGAACGGCAGGATGACGGCCAGCAACAGCACGTTGCGGCGCCCGGGCGGCTGGCGGGCGATGAAATAGGCCATGGGATAGCCGATCAGCAGGCACAGCACGGTGCTGATCGCGGCCATCTTGATGGAGTTCAGATAGATGACCCCGTAATAACGGTCCTGGAACAGGAACAGGTAGTTGTCGATGGTCGCGTGGATTCGCTGCCATCCGCTCGCTGCCCAGTCGAGCAAGGGGGTGAAGGGCGGCAGCGCCACCAGCGGGTCGGCCAGACTGATCTTGAGGATGATGAGGAACGGCGCCAGGAAGAACACCAACAGCCAGGCGTAGGGCGGCAACAGGGCGCGCCGCAGCCACAGCGTCCGACGGTCGCCGCCCGGCGCCAACCAGCTCATTGCGTGCGTACTCCCCTCACGTCATTCATCCAGCAGGATCGCGCTGGGCTCCTGCCAGGACACCCAGACCTCGTCATCCCACTCCACCGTCTTGCGCGCCGTGCGCATGCGGTTCTGGCCGCTCACCTGCAGAATCTTGCCGCTTTGCAAGCGCACCCGGTACAGCGACAGGTTGCCGTAGTAGCCGAGGTCCTCCACCACCCCGCGCAGGGCCGCCAGCCCCTCGCCCGCGGGCGCTTCCTTGCTGATGAAGATCTTCTCCGGCCGCACCGCCAACCAGCACGCATGGCCCACCGGCAATGCCGCCGAGCGCTCGACACGAGCGGCCAGCGTACCCCCGGCCTCCTCGCACTCGACTTCCACGCGCTCGCCGACGACCGCCTTGACGTGGCCGGCCAGCAGGTTGACCTTGCCAATGAATTCGGCGACGAACCGGTTGCGCGGGTACTCGTAGATTTCCCCCGGGGTGCCGACCTGCTCGAAGCGGCCATCGTTCATGACCACGATGCGGGTGGACAGCGTCATCGCTTCCTCCTGGTCGTGGGTCACGACGATGAAGGTGATGCCGAGCTCGTCCTGCAGGTTCATCAGCTCGAACTGGGTGTGCTCCCTGAGCTTCTTGTCGAGCGCCGCCAGCGGCTCATCCAGCAGCAGCAGCTTGGGGCGCTTGACCAACGCCCGGGCCAGCGCCACGCGCTGGCTCTCGCCCCCGGACAACTGGCGGGGCTTGCGGTTCGCGAGCCTGCCGAGCTTGACCATGTCCAGCATTTCGCCGACCCGCCGCCTGATGTCGGCGGCCGGCACGCCCTCCTTGCGGAGCCCATAGGCCACGTTCTGCGCCACGCTCATGTGCGGAAACAGCGCGTAGGACTGGAACATCATGTTGACCGGCCGCTCGTAGGGCGGCACGTCGGTCATGTCCACGCCGTCGATGAGGATGCGCCCGGCGGAGGGCGCCTCGAAACCGGCCAGCATGCGCAGCAGGGTGGTCTTGCCGGATCCCGAACCACCCAGGATGCTGAACAACTCACCCGGGTAGATCTCCAGGTCCACGCCGTCCACCGCGGTGACCTCCCCGAACTGCTTGGCCAGGCCGCGTATTTCCACGATCGGGCTCAGCGACGGATCCTGCCACGGTGCACCGCCGCTTCCGCCCGGACCGCCAACCGTCTGATTCGAGGCGTTCATCGATCTTCCCACTCCCGGCGCTCAGAGCCCCGTCTTGATCCTCGACCACGCGCGGGTGCGCAGGCGCTCATCCTTGGGCCCGAAAATGAAGCCCAGGTCGTATTTCTCCGCATCCTGCTGCCGAGGATACAACAACGGGTTGGTGGTTATCTCCGGCAGCACGAACGGCCGCGACGCCTGGTTGGCGTTGGCATAGTAGGTGGTGTTGCTGATCGCCGCGATGACCTCGGGGCGCAGCAGGTAATTGATGAACCGGTGGGCATTGCCGGGGTGCGGCGCGTCCACCGGTATGAACATGGCATCGAACCACAGCATCGAGCCCGTGTTCGGCACGGCATAGTCGAGGTTGACCGGCGCCCCGACCTCCTGGGCCCGGTTGGCGGCCGCCAGGTAGTCCCCCGACCAGCTCATGGCGACGCAGATTTCACCGTTCGGCAGGTCGTTGATCATCTTGGCCGAGCTGAAATAGCGGATGTACGGCCGCACTGCCTTCAGTTGCCGCTCCGCCGCGGCAATGTGGGCCGGCTCCAGCGAGTTCGGATCGTGGCCGAGATATTGCAGGACCATCGGGATCACGTCGGTCGGCTCGTCCAGCAACGACACCCCGCAATCGGCCAGCTGCGCCACCACCTGCGGGTCGAACAGCAGGCGGCCACCGTCGATCGGGGCGTCGGCCAACCGCTGGCGGACCATGTCGACGTTGTAGGCCGCCCCCGTGGTGCCCCACATGAACGGCACGCCGAAGCGGTTGCCCGGGTCATACTGGGCAACCACGCTCATGACCCACGGGTCGAGATTGGAGCGCAGCGGCAGGCGGTCCATTTCCAGCGGCTGGTAGACGTCCACCGCAATCAGCCGCGCCGAATAACGGTAGCCGTGGAACACCACGTCGTAGCCGGTCTTGCCGGCCAGCAGCCGCGCCTCCACGATCTCGGTCGAATCGTAGGTGTCGTAATTCACCCGGATGCCGAATTCTTCCTCGAAGTCGGCGATGGTGCCCGGCGCGATGTAATCCGCCCAGTTGTAGATATTGAGCACCGCCTCCTCGGCCACCGCGGCGGCGCTGGCGAGAGCAGCCGCCAGCAGGATGCCATGAGCCCGGCGCAGCACGTCTACAGCCCCGTCTTGATGCGCGACCAGGCCCGGCTCCGGGTGCGCTCCTGCTTGGGCCCGAAGATGCGGCCCGCCTGCCAGCCGGTGCGTTGGCCCAGCGGTGGATAGGAGGCGGGGTCGTTGGCGATGCGAGGCTCCAGCCAGGGCAGCGAGGCCCGGTTGGCGTTGGCGTAACCAATCAGGTTGCTGATGTCCGCAATCACCCTGGGCCGCATCAGGAAATTCAGAAACAGGTGGGCGTTGCCCGGGTGCGGCGCGTCGCTGGGGATCAGCAGGCTGTCAAACCACAGCACGGTGCCCTCCACCGGCACCGAGTAGGCGAGCTGGACCCCGGTGCCACCCTGTTGCGCCCGGCCCTGGGCCTGCGCGAAGTCGCCCGACCAGGCCATGGCGATGCAGACCTCGCCGCTGGGCAGATCATTGAGCAGCTTCGCCGAGCTGAAGTAGCGCACATATGGGCGGACCGACTTGAGCACCGCCTCGGCGGCCGCCAGGTGCTCGCCGTCCATGCTGTTCGGATCGTGCCCCAGGTAGACCATCACCATCGGGATCACCGTGGTGGGCTCGTCCAGCAGCGTGATGCCGCAGTCCGCAAAGCGGGCGGCCACCTCCGGATCGAACAGCATCCGCGCGCTGTCCACCGGCGCCTCCGGCCAGCGGCTGCGGACCAGGTCGACGTTGTAGACGAATCCGGTCGTGCCCCACATGTAGGGGGCGCCGTAAGTGTTGCCGGGGTCGAATTCGGCCATGAAACCCAGCACCCACGGATCGAGGTTGTCCCACAAGCTCAGCCGGTCGCGGTCCAGTGGCTGGAACGCGCCCACCGCGATCAGCCGGGCCGAGTAGCGTATCGCCTGCAGCACGACGTCGTAGCCGGTGCGCCCCGTCACCAGCTTGGCCTCCGCCATAGCGGTCGAGTCGTAGGTGTCGTAATTGACGCGGATGCCGTATTCGGCCTCGAATTCGGCCAGCGTGGAGGCGCCGATGTAATCCGCCCAGTTGTAGAAGTTCAGCACCGGCTCTTCGGCATCCGGCGCCGCGAGCATCGGCAACGGCCACGCGAGCAGTGCGCCGAGCGCAGCGGTCCGCAGCCACCGCGCGGCCGGCACCGTTACAGTTCCTCCAGCCCGCGCTTGTCCAGCGCGCGGGCGATGACCAGACGCTGCAGCTCGCTGGCGCCCTCCCAGATGCGGTCGACGCGGATTTCCCGCGTGAACCGCTCGGCGCAGTTCTCGCGCATGTAACCGCGGCCGCCGAAAATCTGTACCGCCCGGTCGGCGATCCGGCTAGCGGCCTCGGAGGCATACAGCTTGGCGATCGAGCAGCGGGCATGCAGCGACTTGACGTTCTCACCCCGGTCATGGGCATGCGCCGCCTCGAAGGTGATCAGGCGCGCCGCCCACAACTCCGTGACGCTGTCCGCCAGCATCGCCTGCACCAGTTGCTTGTCGATCAGCCGCTCGCCGCTGACCCGGCGCTGCTGCGCGAATTCGGTGGCTTCCTCGATCAGGCGCGTCGCCGCGCCGCAATCCCGCGCCGCGATCATCAGCCGCTCGCGACGAAACCAGCTGTGGGTGTATGCCATGCCCTCGCCCTCGGCGCCGATGCGGTTTTCCGCCGGCACCTCCACGTCCGTGAATTGCAGCTGTGGGTGGTGGTGATCGAAGGTGTGGCTGAACAGCGGGGTGCGCAGCACCTCGATGCCGGGGGATGCCCGGTCCACCAGGAACAGTGCCTCGCTGCCGGCATGCGGTCCGGAGGCGAGGCGCGCCTGCACGAACATGAAATCGGCCAGGTTGGCGCTGGTGACATACCATTTCTCGCCGTTGATCCGGTAGCGGTCCCCGGCCACCTCGGCGGTCGTCTCGATCACCACGTCGGAGCCGGACTCCCGCTCGGTGATCGCGTAGCACTCCTTGCGGGTGCCCTGCATCAGGGGCAGGACATAGGCCTCGAGCTGCGCCTCGCGGCAGGCCTCGAACATCCATCGCTGCGGCTCGGAAAAACACCAGCACAGGGCGTTGGTAACCCGGCCGAGCTGCTCCCACACCGCCACCTGGTCGACCGTGCGCAACTCCAGGCCGCCGTATTGGCGGGGCACGTCCATGGCGCTGAAACCCAGCTCCACGGCCATCTCTCGATGCCGCTTGCCCACCTCCGCCGGCAGCCGGCCGCCGTTCATCTCCGCCTCCACCTCGTGCGGTATGAGTTCCCGTTCCGCGAATTGCCGGGCCTTCGCCTGCCACTCGGTGGCCGTCGCGTCGAGTTGGATCTTCATGTCCGTGCGCGCTCCTGTGCGGGGTCGCCAAAATGGTCCGGGAAGGTATGCGCCAGGTGGTCCATGGCGATGCCCAGGGCCTGCCGGCGCGTCATGTGGCGGGGCGAGACCAGCATGTCCAGCCACAGCCCCTCGGACATGGCGGCCATGCCGCGGGCCACGGACTCGGGTTTGATCCCGGGATAATCGCCCTCGGCAATGAGGTCGCCGCACAACTGGCGCAGTTGCCGGTCGTAGCCGCGATCGCGGTCCGCACAGAGTCTGCGATAGGTGGGGCGGGACTTGGACTCGCCCCAGAATGCAAACCACACCGCCAGCTTGTTGCGATCACACACGGAAGGGTGGAAATCCACTTCCACCAGCGCCGCCAGGCGCTCGGCGCTGCTCGGGCCGGCGCGGTCGAGCGCCCTCTCCCAGCGGGACTTGTACTCGTCCACCACGTAAGCCAGCGTTTCCAGCAACAGGCGCTCCTTGCTGTTGAAGTGGAGGTTGATGATGCCCTGGCTGAGCCCGGCCTCCGCGGCGACGGTAGCGATGGTGGTATCGGAAAGGCCCTGGCCTGCGATCGAGCGGATGGTCGCCTGGATCAGTTGCGCGCGCCGCTTCTCCCGGGGCTCGGTGCGCCGGGGCCGGGCCTTGGCAACCGCGCCACTCATGTGCTTCCGGATCCTGTCATGGTCCTCATCCGCTCTGCGGTCCCGGGGCTTCACCGGCCGGGTCAAATATTAAGCACATCCCCCCGATTATGCAATGAATGAATGATTATTCATTCACTATGGACAGGCGAGCGGGGTTTGTGCCAATCTATGCTGACAAGCAAGAACCGGTTGGCCCGGGGTAATCGACATGCGACGTTCATTGGAGCGATCGAACCGGCACTTCAGAAAAGCAGTGCAGAAACTCCCGCTGGGGGTCGCCTCTAATTTCCGCTATTGGGGAGACGACCGCACCATCTACATCGACAGCGGCCGTGGTGCCCGACTACGAGACCTGGACGGCAACGAATACATCGACTACCGGCTTGGTTTCGGGCCCTGCATCCTGGGTTACGCAGACCCACGCGTGGATGCCGCGGCGCGCGACGGCATCGAGGTCGGCGGCGTGTTCGCGCTGTCTACCGAGCGCGAGTACGAGGTGGCCCGGCGCATCTCGAGCATGGTGCCGGCGGCGGAGCTGGTGCGCTTCTCCAACTCCGGCACCGAGGCGGTGATGGCCGCGCTGCGCCTCGCCCGGTCCCATACCGGCAAGGATGCCCACATCGTCGTCGAGGGCGGCTACCACGGCGTGTTCGATGCGGTATTGTGGTATGCGGAAATCGAGGACTGGGAACCGTCCCAGGGCAAACCGCCGATCGAGGCCTACTGCGAGGGCGTCCCGCGCCTGCTCAGGCGCCTGTCCCATTTTACGCCACTCAACGACGCCGACTACCTCGAAGATCTGCTCAAGAAACACCACCAGGACATCGGCGCGTTCCTGATCGAGCCCATGATGGGCAACTGCTGTTCCATCACCGCGACGCGCGAGTACGTGCTGGCGGCCCGGGAGCTGTGCCGCAAGTACGACGTCGTGATGATCGTCGACGAGGTCAAGACCGGCTTCCGGGTGGCGCGGGGCGGCGTGCAGGAGCTGATGGGCGTCCGCGCCGACCTGTGCACCTTCGCCAAGGCCATGGGCAACGGCTACCCGATATCGGCCGTGGCCGGGCGCGAAGACATCATGCGCCAGTTCGGCGACGGCGTGGTGCACGGCGGCACCTATACCTGCCACTCGGTGGCGCTGGCGGCGGCCGAGAAGACGCTGGAGATCCTCGACGAGACGCCGGCGCTCGAGACCATCGCCGATTACGGCCTGCGCCTGCAGGCGGGCATGAGCGAGATTCTCAACGCGCGCGGCATCCCCCATTCTTTCACCGGCCACCCCTCGATGTTCGGCCTGTTCTTCAGCGCCGCGGCACCGGACAATTACCGGGACTGGCTGGAGTCCGACTACGCGTTCTATGATGCGCTGGCCCCCGTGCTCCACGACCACGGCGTGCTGTGCGAGCCCGATTCCCGCGAGCCGTGGTTCCTGTGCGAGGCGCATGCGAGCGGTGACAATCTGCAGCGCACCCTCGGCGCGTTCGAGCGCGCCGTGGACTGCACCCGTGACCAACTCAACCTGAAGGCAGTCAATGCCTGAGCGAACAAGGATCGAGCGTGGCTAAGCAATACGATGCAATCGTGATCGGCGCCGGGCACAACGGCCTCGCCAACGCGGCCTTCCTGGCCAAGGCCGGGCTGAGCGTGCTGATGGTGGAAAAGAACCCGTATATCGGCGGCGCCTCGGTCAGTCGTAACCTCTACAAGGACTGGATCTATTCCAACTGCTCGTATGTGTGCAGCCTGCTGCGCCCGGAAGTGTACCGGGCGCTGGATCTGGCCCGCTACGGCCTGCAGGTGGTCCCCTACGGCGGCAGCGTCACCCTCACCCAGGACGGGGATTATCTCGGCAGCTATATCGACCCCGACGCCTCGCGCCGCGAAATGGCTCGGCACAGCCCCCGCGACGCGGACGCAGAAGTGCGCTACTGGCGCGACATCATGCGGCAGTGCCGCTTCATCCGCCAGTTCCTGCTGCGCACCGCACCGGACCCGACCTCGTTCAAGCCGCGTGACCTGCTGGAACTGCTGCACCTCGGCCGGGAGTTCTGGAAGCTCGGCGAGAGCGTCATGTACGACACCATGCGCTTCTACACCATGAGCATCGTCGAATTCCTCGACGAGTATTTCGAACACCCGCTGATCAAGGCCGCGCATGCCGGCAGCGGCATCATCGGCTCGGCGCTGGGGGTGATGTCGCCCGGCACGGCCTACGTGCTGTTGCACCACGCGATGGGCGAGGTGGACGGCACAGCCGGCGCCTGGGGCTTCGCGCGGGGCGGCATGGGCGCCATCGCCGAGGCGATGGGCGCCTGCCTGCGGGACCACGGCGGCGAGATCGTCACCGGCTCCGGCGTCGAGCGCATCCAGGTGCGCAATGGCCGCGCCACCGGCGTGGCGCTCGAAAACGGCGATGAATACACCGCCGACGTCGTGGTCTCCAACATGACCCTGCCCCGCACCTTCCTGGAATGCATGGACCCCGCCGACCTGCGGCCCGATTTCCTCACCAAAGTCCGGAATTTCAAGATTCGCGGCTCGTCGGGCAAGGTCAACATCGCCCTCGACGGACTGCCCCAGTTCACCGCCCTGCGGGAGAACCGCGAACTCATGCACACCGACATGCACCTGATCGACTCGGTGGAGCGCCTGGAGCGGGCCTATGACGACTGGAAGAACGGCATCTGGTCGCAGGACCCGTACATCGACATGCTGATCCCGACCCTGACCGATCCCACCATGGCACCGCCCGGCAAGCACTTCATGTCGGTCTTCGTCCAGTACGTTCCGCCCAAGGTCCACGGCCGTGACTGGACCGACGCGGACCGCGACGCCTTCGGCCAGACCGTGCTGAACCAGATCGAGCGCTACGCGCCGGGATTCAAGAACCTGGTGCTGCACGCCGAGGTGCGCACGCCACGCGAACTGGAGGCGGAAGTGGGCCTCACCGAGGGCAACATCTTCCAGGGCGAGCTGACCATGGACCAGTTGCTGTTCAACCGCCCCATCCCGGGCTACGCCCAATACCGTGGCCCGGTCAAGGGCCTGTACCTGTGCGGGTCGTCCAACCACCCGGGCGGCGGGGTCATGGCTGCCCCGGGCGCGAACGCGGCGCGCGAAATTCTGCGGGACCTGCGCAAGCCCAACACCGTGCCGGAGGGCTGGCTCGATGACTGACCACGACGCCCGCATCATCGTCATCGGCGCCGGCCACAACGGCCTGGTGTGCGCCGCCTACCTGGCGCGAGCCGGCCACGAGGTGACGGTGCTGGAAGCGGCGGCCGAGCCGGGCGGTGCGGCCGTCACCCGCGAATTCGCACCCGGCTTCAGGGTTCCGGCCTGCGCACACCTGCTGTACCTGCTCGACGACGGCATCCGCAAGGAGCTGGCGCTGGACAAGCATGGCCTGCGCATGGCCCGCAGCGGGCTGGTCAGCATCGGCCTGGACCCGGACGGCGGCCACGTACGCATCGCCGGCGCCAGCGTCGGTGGTGTTGCGGATGCCGACCAGGAGGCCATGCAGGCCCATCACCGCCGCATGCGCCGTTTCGCCCACATCATCGGCCGGCTGCACAACCGTCAGCCGCCGCGACTGGGCACGACCGATCGTCGCGACCTGGCCAGCCTGGCCCGGCTGGCACTGGACATCCGCACGCTCGGCCGCACCGAGATGCGCGAGTTCCTGCGCATCGCCGGCATCAACATTTACGACGTGCTCCAGGAGCGCTTCGAGAACCCGGTGCTGAAAGGGGCGCTCAGCCTGGACGCGGTGCTGGGCACCTTCCTGGGGCCACGCTCCAACAACAGCGTGTTCTGCGCCCTGCACCGACTGAGCGGCGGCGGCGATTACGCCCTGCCCGCCGGCGGCATGGGCGCCGTCACCGCTGCCCTGGCCAGCGCCGCGCGCGAAGCCGGCGCGGAGATTCGCACCGGAAGCCCGGTGGCGCGGATCCTGGTCGATCACGACCGGGTCAGCGGCGTGGAGCTCGACGACGGCGAATGGCTGCCAGCCGCGAAGGTGGTGTCCAGCGCCGACCCCAGGGCCACCTTGCATGGCCTGCTCGGCGCGCGCCACCTGGAGGCGGGTTTCGCGCACCGCGTGGGCAACATCCGCATGCGCGGCTGCGCGGCCAAGGTGCACCTGGCGCTGGACGGCATGCCGGAGTTCACCGGCCTGGACGCCGCCGGGGCCGGCGAACGCCTGTTGATCGCACCCAGCCTCGAGTACGTCGAGCGCGCATTCAACCACGCCAAGTACGGCGAGCACTCGGCCGCGCCGGTGGCGGAGATGACGCTTCCGAGCCTGCACGACGACAGCCTGGCGCCGGCCGGACAGCACGTGCTGTCCGCGGTGGTGCAATGGGCGCCGCGGAATCTCAAGCAGGGCTGGGCAGACGCCCGCGCTGCCTTCCTGGATACCGTGATCGACACCATGGCGCGCTACGCGCCGGGCATACGGGAGCAGATCCTGCACGCGGAGCTGCTCACCCCGGAGGACATCGAACGCCAGTTCCGCATCACGGGTGGCCACTGGCATCACGGCGAATTGTCCCTGGACCAGTTCCTGATGATGCGCCCGGTACCGGGTGCGGGGCAGTACGCGACGCCGGTCCCCGGGCTGTGGTTGTGCGGCGCCGGCAGCCACCCGGGTGGCGGCGTCATGGGCAGCGCGGGGCGCAACGCGGCCCGCGCCATAGTCGGCAGCAATCGGGAGTAGCGACATGCGCACCGTGAGATTCGACCGCCGCGACCATTACCGGCACAAGGTCTTCCCCAGCCCGTTCCATGCCCGCCAGCAGGCGCACAACGAGCTCAAGGTGTGGTCGCGCTGGTTCGACTACCTGTCCGTGCCGGCCTACACCTGCGCGCAGATGGAGTATTTCGCCGGGCGCAATGCCTGCGGCGTGTTCGACCTGACGCCGATGACCAAGCACCGGGTGAGCGGGCCCGACGCCCTGCCCTACCTGAACCGGCTGCTGACGCGGGATGTGGGCAAGATCCGGCCGGGGCGCGTCGGCTACAGCGTGTGGTGCACGGACGAGGGCCAGGTCATCGACGACGGCACCGTGTTCCACCTGCGCGAGGGGGAGTATCGCATCTGCTCACAGGAGCACCAGATCGACTGGTTCCTGATCTCGGCCCTCGGCTTCGATGTCGAGGTCGTCGAGGAGACGCACGACGTGGCGGCGCTGGCCCTGCAGGGCCCGACCTCCTGCGCCACCCTCAAGCGCATGGGGCTGGACGGCATCGAGAACCTGACCCCGTTCGGCTTGGCCCATTTCGACTTCCAGGGCACCCAGCTGATGGTCTCGCGCACCGGTTACACCGGCGACCTGGGTTATGAGCTGTGGATCGATCCCGGCCACGCCGAACCGTTGTGGAACCGCCTGTTCGAGGCCGGGCGGCTGCTCGGCATCAAGCCGATGGGCTCCGAGGCGCTCGACCTGCTGCGCATCGAGGCGGGCTTCATTCTGGCGGGCGTCGATTTCATGCCGGCCCAGCAAACCGTGCGGCCCACCCACACGCGCACGCCGTTCGAGCTCGGCCTGGGGTGGCTGGTGGACTTCGACAAGCCCGTTTTCAACGGCCGGCGCGCCCTGCTCGCGGCCCGGGAACGGGGGCCGCGCTACCGGCTCGTCAGGCTGGACATCGAGGGCAACAAGCCCGCCCACCACTCCTACGTGTACTCGACCCGCAACAAGAACATCGGCTGGGTCACCTCCGCCATGTGGTCGCCCTCGGCCAAGGCCAACATCGCGCTGGCCACGGTAGCAGCGCCGCATGGCGAGCCCGGCGAGGAAATGCGGATCGAGATTTACTATCAGCGTGAACTGAAGTGGAGCCGCATGATGGCCAGCGCCCGGGTGGTGGAAGGCGCGTTCTACGACCCGCCACGCCGGCGCGAAACGCCGCCCCTGGACCACTGAGGCCAACCGGCGAAGCGGCCGCAGGCATGGCCCATCGACTGGACCCCCTGCTGAAACCGGCTTCCATCGCGGTGCTGGGCGCCAGCCAGCGCCCGGGCGTGGGGCAACAGGTCCTACGCAACCTCTTGCAGGGCGGCTTCGGGGGGCCACTGTATGCCGTCAACCCGGCTTACCGGGAAGTCTGCGGTGTACCCTGCTTTCCGTCGCTGGACGACCTACCGGAGCCCGTGGAGCACGTGGTGTTCGCCGTCAGCGACCCGCGCGTGGAGGCGGCGCTGGAACAGGTCATCGCGCACGGCGCCCGCGCTGCAACACTCATGTCGCAACTGGTGCTGGCCGACGATCCCGCACCGACCCTGCTCGAGCGCGTGCGCTCGCGCATCCTCGAGGCCGGCCTGCTGGTGTGCGGCGGCAACGCCCTGGGTTTCTACAACTGCCGGGACGGCGTGTGGGCCTGCGGCTTCGACACGCGGGACAACCACCCCCGCGGCGGCCATGTCACGCTGATCAGCCAGTCCGGATCCGGCATGGCTGGCATCGTCGATTGCGAAGAGCGGATCGACTTCAACCTGGCGGTCTCCACCGGCCTGGAGCTGAGCGTCGGCCTGCACGATTACATGGATTTCGCCATCGAAGCCCACGCGCCGCGCGCGATCGGCCTGTTCATGGAGACCGTGCGCGACCCGGCAGGCATGTGCGCGGTGCTGGACAAGGCGCAGCGGCGGAACGTGCCCGTGGTGGCGCTCAAGGTGGGCCGCACCGCACTGGCGGCCCGGCTGGCCTTGTCGCACTCCGGCGCCATTGCCGGCAGCGACGCCGCCTACCAGGCCCTGTTCGACCGCTACGGGGTGCAGCGCGTGCACGACATGGATGAGCTGGCGAGTGCGTTAATCATGTTCGCGCAACCGCACGAGGTGGCGCCGGGCGCCCTGGTCGCCATACACGACTCCGGCGGCGAGCGGCAGCTGCTGATCGACCTGGCCGATGCGATGGAGGTGCCCCTCACGGAGCTCGCGCCCGCCACCGCGCGCGCCCTCACCGAGCGGCTCGACCCGGGGCTGCCGCCGGTCAACCCGCTGGACGCCTGGGGCGCCGGCGGCCCGGACGCGGACGCCATCATGGAGGATTGCCTGGCAGCGCTGATGAGCGACCCGGGGGCGGCGCTGGGCGCGGTCATTCACGACCGCTCGCCGTTCGGGCGCATCTATCCAGCCTATATCGACTACCTGCGCAAGGCCCACGCCGCCACCGGCAAGCCGGTATTCCTGGTCGCAAACCGGCAGGGCACCGGCACCGACCCCGTCGTGGTCGAGGTGACGCGCGAGGGCTTTCCGGTGCTCGACGGCCTGCGCCCGTTCCTGGCGGGCGTCCGCTGCCTGCTGTCGGTGCGTGACTTCCGCGCCCGCACCCGCCCCGAGCTGCCCACTGTCGACCCAGAGGTGGCCGCGCGCTGGCGGGAGCGGCTGGCGGGCGGCGGCGCGCTGGACGAGGTTCGCTCGCTCGCCATGCTGGGCGACTTCGGGCTGCCCGTGAACCCCGCCCTGCCCGTCACCAGCCGCGAGGAACTGCTGGCCGCCGCCGCGCGGCTCGGCTATCCGCTGGTGCTCAAGACCGCCAAGGCCGGCCTGCACCACAAGACGGAAGCTGGTGGGGTGCGGCTGGACCTGCCCGACGAGGCCGCCTTGCTGGACGCCTACGCCTCGTTGTGCGAGCGCGTGGGGCCGCAGGCGCTGGTGGCGCGCATGGTGCAGTCCCCTGGCCTGGAGTTGCTGCTCGGCATGGTCCGCGACGAACAGTTCGGGCCCCTGGTCACCCTGGGCTTCGGCGGCATCGACGTGGAGCAGATGCGGGATTTCGCCTGCGCAATGCCGCCGTTCGACGCCGCCACCGCCCACCGGCTGCTGGCAACGCTGCACCGGAGCCGCATGCTGGCGGGCGGGCGGCGCATCGGCACCCCGGCAATTGAGGCATACTGCGAGATGGCCTCGCGCTTCTCGGTCATGGTGGACGCCCTGGCGGGGGTGCTGGAGGAGATCGACATCAACCCGGTGATCGTGCATGCCACGGGATGCATCGGCGTGGACGCGCTGGTGGTCGCGCGGCGATCATGATCCAATGACGACACATCGAGGTGAGAGACATGAGCCTGGCAAATCTGGAATCCTACCAACGCACCGACTGGCAGCAGGCGGCCGACCGGGCCGGGGCCAACATCGAGACCCGCCTGTTCATCGACGGTGAATTCGTCGATGCCGCGGGCGGCGGGCGTTTCGACACCCTCAACCCCGCCACCGGCGAGGTGATTGCCTCGATGTCGGCAGGCACCGCGGCGGACATCGACCGGGCGGTGGCCGCGGCGCGCCGGGCGTTCCGTTCCGGCGTGTGGTCGCGCATGGCGCCGCGCCGGCGGATGGAGGTCCTGTACCGTTTCGCCGACCTGGTGGAGGCGCGCGCCGAGCAGCTGGCGGTGCTGGAAACGCTGGACATGGGCAAGCCCATCGCGGACGTGATCGGCGAAGACCTGCCGGCCGTGTGCCAGACGCTGCGCTTCATGGCCGAGTGCATCGACAAGGTCGACGGGGCGGTGACCAACACCGCGGACGACGTGGTGCACATGGTGTTGCGGGAGCCGCTGGGGGTGGTGGGCGCCATCTCGCCCTGGAACTACCCGCTGCTGATGGCCACCTGGAAGATCGCGCCGGCCCTGGCGGCCGGCAACACGGTGGTGCTCAAGCCCGCCGAGCAATCGCCCCTCAGTTGCCTGCGGCTGGCGGAACTGTTCCTGGAGGCCGGCGGCCCCCCGGGGGTGTTCAACGTGGTCAATGGCATGGGCGAGGAGGCCGGCAAGGCGCTGGCCCTGCACCCGAACGTGGCCAAGATCAGCTTCACCGGCTCCACCGAGGTGGGCAAGCTGATCCTGCAGTACGCCGGCCAGTCCAACATGAAGCACGTCGGCCTGGAGTGCGGCGGCAAATCGCCGCAGCTGTTCATGGCTGACCTGCCGGACCTGGGCAGCGCGGTGGCGGCCGCCTACAACGGCGTGTTCGCCAACATGGGCGAGGTGTGCAGCGCCGGCTCGCGACTGCTGGTGGAGCGCCCCATCTACATGGACTTCATCGAGCGCTTCATCGCCGAGGGTCGTGACGCCTACGTGCCCGGCGACCCGCTGGACCCCGGCACCAACATGGGTCCGCTGGTCACCCGGAGCGACCAGCAGCGCGTGCTGGCAATGATCCAGGCCGGCCGGGACGAGGGGGCGACGCTGCATTTCGGCGGCGACGTGCCGGCGGGACTGGAGCGAGGCGCCTTCGTCAACCCCACGCTGTTCGCGGACGTGAACAACGACATGACCATCGCGCGCCAGGAGATTTTCGGCCCGGTGGCCAGCGTGATTCCCTTCGACGGCGTGGACGAGGTGCTCGAAATCGCCAACGACACCATCTACGGCCTGGCGGCGGGCGTGTGGACCCGCGACATCGACAAGGGCTTCCACCTCCTCAAGCGCATCGAGGCGGGGATCGTGTGGGTCAACTGCTACGAGGGGGGCGACATGACGCAGCCGTTTGGCGGCTACAAGCAGTCGGGCAATGCGCGTGACAAGTGCATCGACAGCTACAAGAGCTACACGCAGTCGAAATCGGCCTGGATCCAGCTCGCGGGTGGCCCGGGCTGAAGCATGGCGGCGGGCTCCGACTACCGGCTCATCCGCTACGCGGTGGAGCGTGGCGTGGCGCGGCTCACGCTCGACCGGCCGGACAAGCTCAACGCCATCAACGCGCCGATGGTGGCGGAATTGAACCACGCGCTGGACCGCGCCGAGGCGGACGAGGGGGTGCGGGCAATCGTGCTGGACGGCGCGGGGCGGGCCTTCTCGGCGGGCTTCGACCTGCAGACCGAGGCCGACGCGGGCGATGCGGCGGCCCTGCGCCGGGAACTCGAAGCCGACCTCGCCATCATCATGCGCTTCTGGAACTGCCCCAAGCCGACGGTGGCCGCCGTGCACCAGTGGTGCCTCGGCAGCGCGATGGAGATGGCGCTGGCCTGCGATGTCACGGTGGCGGCAGCAGACTGTCGTTTCGGCGCGCCGGAAGTCCGCTTCGGCAGCGGCATCGTGTGCATGATCCTGCCGTGGCTGTGCGGGCCCAAGCGCGCCAAGGAACTGCTGTTGACCGGTAACGACCGGGTCAGCGCCGAGCAGGCCGAGGCCTGGGGGCTGGTCAACCGGGTCGTGCCGACCGACCGCCTGCAGCAGGAGGCGCTGGCGCTGGCGCGCGAGATCGCCGCCAACGACGCGCTGGCGGTGCGGCTGACCAAGCGGGCCGTCAACCGCGCCGCGGAACTGGCCGGCATGCCGGCGGCCCTGGCCGAGGCGCTGGCCCTCGACGTGGAGATCGAGAGCACCGAGACCGAGGAGTCGCGGGCCTTCAACGAGGTCCTCGAGCGCGAGGGGACGCGCGCGGCGATCGCCTGGCGCAACGCCCGCCTCGGCAACGAATGACACCTGGAGAGAAGCCCATGGCAAAAGCACCATTGCAGCAGGAGCTCCAACAGTACCTGCAGGACCACCCGGAGACCGTGAACCTGGAGTTGCTGATCACCGACATGAACGGCATCGTGCGCGGCAAGCGGGTCGGCCCGGAAGATTTTGCCAAGGCGTTCAAGAACGGGGTCAATTTCTGCGGCAGCACGGTGGTGATGGACACCCTGGGCCGGACTTTCGAGACGGTCGTGTACGGCGGCCATGATGGCGACCCGGACCTCAAGGCCATGGCCGTGCCGGGGACGCTGGCGCCCGTCCCCTGGGCCAGCCGGCCCAGCGGACAGGTGCTGCTGGAATTGCTGGACCTGGAATCGCGGCCGATGTTCTTCGACCCGCGCAACGTGCTCCGGCGCGCCCTGCAACCGCTTGCCGAAGCGGGCCTGCGGCCGGTGCTGGCCACCGAGCTGGAGTTCTACCTGGTGGAGCACGACGGCGAGGCCTTCCGGCCGCGCGCCGCGCGCATCCCGGGCACGGACCTGCCGCAGGTGGGCCAGCAGTACGCCATCATGGAGGACCTGTACGAGATCGACGACTTCCTCCGCGGCCTGGAGCAGGCCTGCGCGGCGCAGAACATACCGGCCGGCGCCACCCTGTCGGAATATTCGCCGGCCCAGTTCGAGATCAACCTGCATCACGTCGACGACCCGGTGCTGGCCTGCGACCACGCGGTGATGCTGAAGCGCGCGGTGAAGGCGGTGGCCCGCCAGCACGGGCTGGCGGCGACCTTCATGGCCAAGCCGTTTCCCGACATTGCCGGCAGCGGACTGCATGTCCACCTCAGCCTGCTGGATGCGGACGGCAACAACGTGTTTGCCGGCGAGTGCGCCGACGGCCCCTTCTCGGACACCCTGCGCCACGCCATCGGCGGGCTGCGCGACATCATGGCCGAGAGCATGGCCATCTACTCGCCCAACGCCAACTCCTACCGGCGTTACGCGCCCTGGTCGTACGTGCCGACGACGCCCAACTGGGGCCTCAACCACCGCAGCCTGGCGCTGCGCATCCCGCTGTCGGGCCCGGCCAACACCCGCGTCGAGCACCGCGTGGCGGGCGCCGATGCCAACCCCTACCTGGTGGTGGCCACATTGCTGGCGGGCATCCATCACGGCATCACCCGCGAGGTCGATCCCGGGCGCATGGTGCAGACCGGCGAGGTGGTCGAGCACGAGGTGACCTTGCCCATCCGCTGGCCGCTGGCGCTGGACGCCTTCGATGCCGGCAGCCTGCTGCCCGGCTACCTGGGGGAGGACTACCACCAGCTGTTCTCGGCCTGCCGGCGGGAGGAGGAAGGCCAGTTCCACGCCCAGATCACCAACCGCGATTTCGAGTGGTACCTGCGCGCGGTGTGAGCCGGCGGGCGACTCGAGCCCCCGCCTGACCGCGCAGGCAAAAAAAGGCCCGGCATTGCCGGGCCTTTGTTGATGGCTATTTACTCAGTGGCTCAGCGCTGCCCGCGCCTCGCCCGGCCGGCATACAGCCCCACGCCGAGCGTCAGCATGGCCAGCAGGGCCAGCATCCATTCGCTGAGCGTCGGCACCGGAATGACCTCCGGCGGTGGCGGTGGCGGTGGCGGCGGCCCCGTATTGGTGAAAATGCAGGTGTAGGTCAGCCCACCCGCCACGGTGAGGTCAACCGAGCTGCTGCCGGAGGCAACGAGCACGTCCGCCTGGTAACATTCCACGGATGCCGTGAACCCCGCCTTCGTCGTTTCGGTAATCGTGTAGGTATCGTTGGTTACGCCGGTGAACTGCTCGACCCCGCCGCCAGCGGCTATGCTGAAACCGCCAAGTTCGCCGGAGAAGTCCCAGGCTGACGCCGGGGGCGTGACGCCATCCGGCTCGAGGTCCTTGACCACGTTGATGACGTTTCCTTCAGGAGGCGGCGGCGGTTCGTCGCAGGCCAGTACGGATCCCCCGCCGTCGTGGAAAATCTCCAGGCACACGGCGTCGACCTTGACCTCGGCTGTGACGATCTTCTCGAACACCACGCCGAAAGCATTGTTATTGACGATGGCGGGCGTGAGATCACCCGGACCCAAACCCCAACCGGCCAAGGTCCCATTGACGGAGGCGAATGTGGTATCTGCGCAGTTGCCGGACCCTGGGTCTGGGGTCGGGATGTTGCGGGCAATACCCACGGTGGTCGGCGGATCGACGGTCGCATTCGAAGCCAGCTGAACACTGACATCCTGCCCCCCCTGCGAACCCGCCTTGATGAAGGCCTCGACGCCCGTGATGGTCGCCCCACCGGGGATGGTGAATCCGAAATTCGAGATCAGGTTGATTTTACCCACGGCTCCCATGTTGGCGCAGGTATCATCGGGCGGGCCGATAACCGCCCCTTTCTTGCCGCCCCAGTCCCCGGCCTCGGCCCCTGCATACTCCGCCTGGACATTGTCGACGCCAGCCCACACCAGTGAGGGCAGCAGCACCGCAAGCCCCATGAGGGCTGCGTTAAGCACTTTCGTTGCTGAGAACCGGGTCTCGGTCGCCTTTCGCTTTCCTGCATTCATGGGTGTTCTCCCTATGCCTTGCATCATTCATGGCGTTCGGTCTCGATTTCGAGTCCGCTTATCACAAAGTATATTCAGATTCTTCTTTATCCGCCCCATTTTCCCCAATTGGAAGCCATTTTTCAATGAGAGTGCATGGGGTTTTAACGCGTGCGTCTTCCGCGGCATTCGCTTGGCATTTCGCTGGAATGTAGAGAAATATAGCAAGCGATTGGTGCCGGCTGAGGGATTCGAACCCCCGACCTACTGATTACAAATCAGTTGCTCTGCCAACTGAGCTAAGCCGGCGCCGCGCTCCATTCTAATGCACCCGGGCCCGCGCGCGCAGCCCGCGCAACGGGCGCGGGCGGTCATGGCTCTGGCCGGTCGGCCGGCTCGGCCGCCTGCTCCCCCGGCTCCAGGCAGGTCACTGGGCGCTGCGCGATGCCGGCATGGCCCTCGCCCAGCAGGTAGGGCGCCGAGGGGCCGCCGGTGTGCTGCGCGTAATCCAGCCAGTACTGCATCTCGGAAGTCAGCTGCGGCCGCAGGCGGGCCTGGAACCCGGCGGCGGCCAGCTGGTCCATGCGGTTGAGCGCGTTCATCCGGTTGCCGAAGAAGCCCGCGGAAATGGACAGGTTCCATTCGTCCCCGGAGGCGACGTTGATGTCGGCGAGCCCGGCCGCGCGCATTTCCGCGGCTGCCGCGCGTGCCGCCTCCAGGCTGTGGAAAGGCGGGATGTACACCCAGTAACCCCGCGTCACCTCGGCCTCGGCCGCCCAGCCCTGCACCGACTGGACCGCCTCGCGGACCGTCGCCATGGCCGCGTCGCGCATGGCGGCATCGGTGAACGGACCCAACGTGAAGCAGTGCACCCCGGCCGTGGCATCGGCCCCCGCGCCCGGCAATTCTTCGAGCAGCACGATGCCGGCAAGCTCGGCCCTCTGCCCGCCCCCGCGCGATGCCGCCTCGACCTCCGGCGGCGGTCGCAGGGCCTTCAGCACCACCAGCAGCAGGTTCAGGAGCAGCAGCGCCAGCACCATCATGCGCTGCAGCTGGCGGTCGCCCGCCAGCCGGCGCCAATCGCCCATCGTCTTCACCCTCCGCCCCGGCCCGCGCGCAGCAGGCTGGCCTCGCCGGCCAGCACCTCCTGCCGGCGCCCGTCGACATCCAGCCACAGGCCGCCGCGCTCGCTGACGCCGCGCGCCACCCCCCGCAGGCGGGCGCCGCCCTGCTGCACGGAAACGCGCCGGCCCCACAGCGCGTCGGCCCGCCGCCATGCCGGCCGAAACACGCCAAACCCATGCGCCTCGAAGCGCTGCATGGATTGCAGCAGCTCGGCCAGCACCGCGGCCGCCAGCGCGTTGCGCGATACCGTTCCCAGCGCGCTGCCCAGGTCGGTCCACGGCTGGTCGATCAGTTCGCGGGCCTGGCTGTCCGCGGGCATGTGGACGTTGATGCCGATCCCCATCACGGCCCGGCAGGGCCCGTTGGCGTCGCCCTGGATCTCGACCAGGCACCCGCCCAGCTTGCGCCCGTCCACCACCAGGTCGTTGGGCCACTTGACGCCCTGGGCCCGCAGCCCCGCCCCCCGAATGGCGCGCGTCGCGGCCAGGGCCACCACCAGCGGCAGGCCGCCGAGTTCGGCCACGCCGCGCTCCAAGACCCATCCCAGGCTCAGGTACAGGTTGCGCGCGAAGGGTGAGTGCCAACGGCGGCCGTGGCGACCCCGGCCGGCGGTCTGGCGTTCCGCCAGCACGGCTGCGCCGTGCGCTTCGTCCCGCCCCAGCTTGCGCACCACGTCGTTGGTCGAATCGCACGTCGCCAGCACCCGTACATTTCCCAGCGCGGCGCGCGATGCGCCCATGGCCGCGAGGATGCGCTCGCGATCGAGCAGTTCCAGTGCCTCGCGCAAGCGGTAGCCCTGACCCGGTACCGCGTCGATGCCGACCCCCAGGGCGCGCAAGGCGCCCACCTGCTTCCAGACCGCCGTGCGCGAGCACCCCAGCTCGGCGGCGATCGACTGGCCCGACCGCGTCTCGGTGCTGGACAGGAAGCCCGCCAGGAGAAGGTCCGCTGGCCCACCCACGACCGTCAGCGCGCCCGGCGGAACCAACGGGTGAGCCGCGCGCGCTCGAAACGATGCTCGGTGCCCGCGCGCATGCGCTGCAAATTGCTGCGGTGGGTGAACGCCATGAACGCGGCGCTGGCCACGCAAAATATCCACAGCCCCGGCGAGGCGTCGAGCCACAACGCGCCCGGCAGCAGGCTGAACCCGGCCAGCACGGTGGCTAGGCCGACGTACCCGCTGAGCGCCAGCGCCACGAGCCAGGTGCCGACCATCGGCAACAGCAGGCAGGGCTGGACCACCAGCAACGCGCCCAGCGCGGTGGCCGCGCCCTTGCCGCCCCGGAAACCGTGATAGAGCGGATAGCAGTGGCCCACGATGGCCGCGAAACCACAGGCCAGCATGGCCACCTCCCGGGCCGTAGCGCCCGGGCTCGCGACCAGGGCGGGCAGCCAGGCGACCGCCACTACGCCCTTGCCGACATCCACCACCACCACGCCCAGGGCAAACCAGAACCCCTGGGTGCGAAAGGCGTTGGTGCCGCCGGCATTGCCGCTGCCCAGGGTGCGGATGTCCACCTGGCGCAGCTTGCCGAGCAACAATGAGCCCGACAGGGAGCCCAGCAGGTAGGCCAGCAACACCATCCCGGCCAGCGACCACATCAGCCCAGCACCTCCGGCTGCGGCAGGATGCCGGCGATCAGGCCGCCGCGACCGAAATGCACGCCCAGGGCCGGCCCCGCCTCGGTGATGTGGCAGGAGTGGATCATGGGATGCCGCGCCAGGATCAGGCGCCGCACCTTGTGCGCCCCCGCGTCGTTGTCCACATGCGCAATCAGCACCCGGTAGAACACGCCCGGCTGCATGCGCGCCAGCGCGCGCGCCGCCAGCGCGCGTGCGCTGGCGCCCTTGCCGAAACTGACGCCGGCGAACCCCACCGTGCCCCGGCGGGCCATCAGCACCGGCGTGAGGTTCAGCACATCACACACCTTCTTGACCCAGGCCGGCACCCGTCCGCCGCGCACCGCCCACGACAGGTCCTCGGTAATCGCGATGGTGAGCGCCTGCGGCGCCATTTCCGCCAACAAGGCCAGGATCTCATCGGCGGTCATGCCCCCCGCGGCTGCCTCGGCCGCCACGATGGCCAGCAGGGCCTGTCCGCAACTGGCATTCTCCGTATCGAACACCTCCACGCGCCCCGAGGTGACGCGTTCGGCGGCCGAGGCGGCTGCCTGGGTGGTGCCGCTGAGCTTGCGGGTCAGGCCCACCGACACGACCTCGTAACCGTGGCTGCACAGCAACGAGTAGACGCGCCGAAAATCCTGCGCCGGCGGCTGCGAGGTCCGCGGCAGCTCCTCGCTCTCCTCCAGCATGCGATAAAACTCGGTCGGCTTGATCGACACCCGGTCGAGGAATTCGCGGTCGCCGAAGCTCAGGCGCACGGGCACGACGTTGATGCCGAGCCGCTCGATTTCCGACTCCGGCAGGTCCGCCGCCGAATCCACCACGATGGCGGTGCGGCCCGGCTGGTTCATGAGGCCATGCTGGCGCTGCATGTCGTCGGCTTTCTGCTGCGTGATCTCGCCAAACGCCTCGCAGGCCAGGAAGACTTCCGCCGGCTGATTGACATGAATGTGCACGCGGATCCGGTCGGGGCTTCCCGCCACCACCAGCGAGCTGCCGTCAAGCGCCTGCAGGCGCGCCATGACCCGCCCGCGGTCCATGTGCTGGCCGTCGATCACGCACTCGGTGCAGTAGCGGTGGTCCCCGGGCGCCTCACCGGCCTCGAGGTCGACCGTCGCCAGGTCCTGCATGTCCGCTTCCAGCGCATCGATCTCGCCCCGGTCGGTATACGCCCAGATGCCTTCCAGCAGGTCCACGAAACCCTGCCCGCCCGCATCCACCACGCCCGCCTGCTTCAACACCGGCAGCTGGTTGGGCGTATTCGCCAGGGAGGCGTGCGCGCGCTTCATCCCATCCCTGAGCAGCATGCGGATATCCGTCACGCCCGCGGCCACGCGCTGCGTGAGCTCGTCGGCAAAATCCTCGAGCACGGTGGGCAGCGTGCCGGCGACCGGCTCGGCCATGGCCGTCCAGGCTTGCTCCGCGCCCCGCGCACTGGCGGCCGCCAGACCATTGGCCGTCAGCAGGCGGCGGCCGCCCGCGGCTTCGCGAAAGCCCTGGAAGAATTGCGCCATGATGGCGCCCGAGTTGCCGCGCGCACCGTCAAGCGACGCCTCGGTGACCCGCTCCAGCACCTCGCCGAGGCCCAGCTCCGGGTGCCCACTGAGCCGCTCCAGGATGGCTCGGAAGGTAAAGGCCATGTTGGTGCCGGTATCGCCGTCGGGCACCGGGAACACGTTGATGCGGTTGATATATTCCCGCCGTCGAAACAGGTGACGAATGCCCGCCGCGAGGCCACGCGCAAGGCGCGGCCCGTCCAGGTATGCAATTGACGGCGGGGTTGAGTTCATGTTGAAAAACGCTGGAGCCCGTGGCCCGAGCATAGCATTTTGCGCCTCCTTTTAGACCCCGCCATGGCGAGAAAATCCCGGCGATGGCGAATACCGCCGCTGCCCGACGCCGGGCAGCAGCGGGCGCCTGGCGTTGCGGCCGGCGGCGCATCGAACCGTGGCTTTCGGCACATCTGGCATGAAACCTGCATCGCTATACTGGACCAGGGTGGAAAACGAGCGGGTTGAGGACCATGAACGCCGAGAACGTCATCGAAAGCATTCGCAAGAATCTCAACGGGCGACCGGGACAGCCGATCGTGCTGGGGGTGTGCAGCACCCTGGCAACGCGCTTTGACCGCGAGCCATGGGTGTTCCGGGCCGCTGCCATCGTGCTGGCGGTGTTCTTCACCCTCGCCACGCTGGCGGTTTACGTGGCGCTTGGCCTGCTCATGAAAGAGACCGAGACGCGCACCCGCGGCCTGTTCACGGGCCTCGTCATCTGGGGGCGCGAGGCCTTCGAGCGGTGCCTGGAAGCCTGCGGCACGCTGTCCGGCGGCGGGCGGACGGCCGATCGCAACGGGCCACCCCATTAAGACACTGCGAACCGGCGCTGAGCCGGGCCATGAGCCGCACCGCATGCGCGTGTGCCGGCGGCACGGGGATCAGGCGACCAGCCACTCCCGCAAGGCGTCCCGGTCGAAGGGCCAGGACAGCTCGGCCCCGCTGTCCGCGCGCCGCAGCACCGGTATCCGGACGCCGTAGCGGTACGTGAGCGCCAGGTCCCCCTCGATATCCACCACGCGCAATTCGTGCACGCCGAGCTCGGCTTCGATCAGCGCCAGGGCCTGCTCGCACAGGTGGCAGCCGGGTGCGCTGTAGAGGGTCAACTCAGCCATTACGCGCCTAGGCGCCTGTCGGGCGACCCACCAAGCCGCCCCTTCGCGTCCGGGGCCGCGCGCCAACCTCAGCCATGCGCCGCAGCGCGGGTGAGCAACAGGCCCCAACCCAGCACTTCCGCCGCCCCCGGGGCAGGTGGGGCGGCGCCGGGCGGCACCGCCGCTGCCCCCGCCACATCCTCGATGGGGCCAAAGTGGCTGACACGGAAACCGCTAGCCTCCAGCAGGGCGCGGAACGCGCCCCGGTCCTCCACCACCCCCGCCAGCAGCGCCTCGCGCCGCCGTTGGTCGAGCAGGAAGCTTTGCCGCCATTTCACGAACCGCTCCATGCTCGGCAGGTGCAGGTAGCGGTTGACCGTCTTGACGACCGCGTCGACCCGCCAGAACCTGCTCAGTTCGGGGCGGTCCAGGCGCCGGGCCAGGATCTCCTCGACTGCGCGCCGCCGCTCGGGTGAGGGTTCCGCCACGTACTCCTGCGTGGCCTCGAAAATGCCCGATTCCAGGATCACCGGGATGTCTTCGCGCATCGCCGCCCGCGCGGACTGCACGGAGACCGAATCCGGGTGATGCAGCACAAAGGCGCCCCGCGCGCGCGGCTTCATGACGCGGTGGAGCTCCGGCAGCGAACGCTCGAGCTCCGAATACTCCAGCGCGAAGCAGCCGGTCACCCCATCGAACATGGCGCCCGGAAAACCCGTGTCCTCCGCGGTGCGACGGTAGAAATGCACGTTGCCGGTCGCAGGCACCTGTTCGGGCCGGATATCGGCCGTATCGATGGCGTGGATATCGAATTCATGGCCCCTGATCCCGAGCATGATTTTGGGAATGGGCAAGTTGCCCGTACCGATGTCCAGCATCGTGTGCCGACGATCGGGCGGGAAACCGGTGAAGAAATCGATCCAGAATTGCAACAACCGGCCCGAGTACGGCTCCAGGAACGTGGTGGGGTGACGCAGGTCGTGGAACTGCGTCCAGATGTCTTCGGTGCTGTGAGTGGTTTGGTCGTTCATGGGCTCGCCCCGCACGGGCGCCAGTGTACCCGATATCGCCCGGCCCATACCGAGGCCTGGCGGACCCGGCGGGCGGCCGCCCCCGCGGATGTCCGGGCCGCAATCCGTTAGCGCTAGAATGGGGCCATGAAGACCCGCGGCAGCGAATGGAAGGCCGGCATAGCAGGCTGCGCCCGGCGCCTGTGCATGGCGCTCGCGTGCGGGTTCGGGTGCGCGCTGGCGCTCGCCGGCGACATGTACAAATGGCAGGACGAGGACGGCGTCTGGCATTTCAGCGACCGACCGCCGGCAGCGGGTGAGGCGTTCGACACCTTCGAGGTGCCCGCCGAGCCACGCGAAATGGTCTCCCTGCGGCGGGTGGGCAGCGAGCGGGAACCCACCTACGTGTTCTTCAATCACTACCACGGGCCGGCCGAGCTCGAGGTGCACCTGGCAGAGGCCCGCAACGTGCGCACCGAGCCGGCCTTGCCAGCGCGCTTCGTGTTGCCGGGACAGGCCGAGCGCTACCTGGTGGACCTGCGGGCGGTGGATGCGCGCCAGGGTTTCCGCTACCGCCTGGGCTATGCGCTGGTTCCCGGGCCGCCGACCATGGCGCTGCCCACCGACCTCGACTTCTATCCACCCTTTCCCGCCGGCCTGGCCTTCCCGATCAGCCAGGGGCTGGACGATAGCGCCACCCACAGCACCCCGGACAGTGAATTCGCCGTGGACATCGCCATGCCCGAGGGCACCCCGGTGCTCGCGGCCCGGGCCGGGGTGGTCATGGACCTGGAGGACGGTTTCCACGCCGCCGGCAAACAGCAGCAGCGCTACATGAATCGCGCCAACCACGTGCGCATCCTGCACGAGGACGGCAGCATGGCCGTGTACGCGCACCTGCAGGCCGACAGCGCGCGGGTGGGGCCCGGCATGCGGGTACCGGTCGGGACCTGGATCGCCAATTCCGGCAATACGGGTTTCAGCAGCGGCCCGCACCTGCATTTCGTGGTTCAGCTCAATACGGGCATGACGCTCACCTCGCTGCCATTCCGGTTTCGGCTGCGGGGCGGCAGGGTGTTGAGCCCGGACCGGGCCCAGATGCTGAGCGGCGTTATCCCCTTGCCCTGACGGCGCGGTTGCGGGCACGCATCTGCTAGAATGGCGCGTTTTTTCGAGCCGCGCCGGCGACGCCAATCCGATCCCCATGTCCAAGCTTCAGGAACAGCTGCTGCGCCGCCGCACGTTTGCGATCATCTCGCATCCCGACGCCGGCAAGACGACGCTCACCGAGAAGCTGCTGCTGTTCGGCGGCGCCATCCAGATGGCGGGCACCGTCAAGGCACGCAAGGCCGCGCGCCACGCCACCTCCGACTGGATGAAGCTGGAGCAGGAGCGGGGCATCTCGGTGACCAGTTCCGTGATGCAGTTTCAGCATCGTGACTACATCGTCAACCTGCTGGATACCCCCGGCCACGCCGATTTTTCGGAGGACACCTACCGCACCCTGACCGCCGTGGACTCGGCGCTGATGGTCATCGACTGCGCCAAGGGCGTGGAGGAGCGCACCATCAAGCTGATGGAGATCTGCCGCCTGCGGCAGACGCCCATCTTCACCTTCATCAACAAGCTGGACCGCGAAGGCCGCGAACCGATCGAGCTGCTCGACGAAATCGAGCGCGTGCTGGGCATCGAGTGCGCGCCGATCACCTGGCCGATCGGCATGGGGCGCCGCCTGCGGGGGGTCTACCACCTGCTGGACGACGCCGTCCACCTGTACGAGAGCGGCCGCAATTACGTCACCCAGGAAGCGGAGGTCATTGCCGGCATCGACAACCCGGTGTTGCGCGAGCGTCTCGGCGATGCGATCGACGCGTTGCGCGAGGAAATCGAGCTGGTGCGCGGCGCCAGCCATGACTTCGATCGGCAGGCCTTTCTGGCCGGCCGGCAAACCCCGGTATTTTTCGGTTCCGCGATCAATAATTTCGGCGTCACCCCCCTCCTGGACGCCTTCGTCGATAACGCACCCCCACCCGGGCCCCGTGCCACGCTGGGCCGCACGGTGGAAAGCGATGAGCCCGCGCTCACCGGCTTCGTCTTCAAGATCCAGGCCAACATGGATCCGGCGCACCGCGACCGCGTGGCCTTTGTGCGGATCTGTTCCGGCCACTTCCGACAGGGCATGAAGCTCAGGCACGTGCGCCTGGGCAAGGACGTGCGCATCGCCAATGCCCTGACCTTCATGGCGGGCGAGCGCGGGCAGGTGGAGGAGGCCTGGCCCGGCGACATCATCGGGCTTCACAACCACGGCACCATCGTCATCGGGGACAGCTTCACCGAGGGGGAAGCGCTGCAGTTCACCGGGATTCCCAACTTCGCGCCGGAGCTGTTTCGCCGCGCGCGGCTGCGCGACCCGCTGCGGCTCAAGGCGCTGCAAAAAGGCCTGCAGCAACTCTCCGAGGAGGGTGCAACGCAGTTCTTCCGCCCCCTGCTGGGAAACGACCTGATCCTGGGCGCGGTGGGCGTGCTGCAGTTCGAGGTGGTGGCCTACCGCTTGCAGAACGAATACAACGTGCAGGCCGCCTTCGAGGACGTCAACGTGCAAACCGCGCGCTGGGTGAGCTGCGAAGACGAGCGCCAGCTGGCGGACTTCACCCGCCAGCTGCAAGCCCACCTGGCGCACGACGCGGCCGGCCAGCTGGTCTACCTCGCACCCACGCGTGTTAACCTGCAGCTCACCGAGGAACGGTGGCCCGCAATCAGGTTCGCCCGCACCCGGGAAACCGTGCCGTTCGTGGATTGACGCATTGCAGCACGCTGGCAGCAGGCATTGGCGCTACTTTTTCCCGGACCGGGGACGCCGGGCGGCCATCTGGGCCATTGCCCTGCCGATCATGGGCGGCATGGTCTCGCAGAACATCCTCAACCTCGTCGATATCGCCATGGTGGGGCACCTGGGCGACGCCGCACTCGCCGCCACCGGGATCGGCAGCTTCACCAACTATCTGTGCATCGCCTTCATCATCGGGCTCTCCGCCGGGGTGCAGGCGCTGGCCGCGCGCCGGCTGGGCGAAGGGCGCGACCGGGAGACTGCCATACCCCTGAACGGCGGGCTGATCCTGGCCCTGGCGCTCGGGGCGCCGATGTCCGTGCTGCTCATCCTGCTGGTCCCGGCCGGTTTCAGCTACCTCACCAGCGATCCGGAGGTGATCCGCCAGGGGGTCCCGTACCTGCAGATCCGGCTGGCCTCCATGGTGGCGGTCGGCATGAACTTCTCGTTCCGGGGATTCTGGAGCGCGGTCCACATGACGGGCATCTACCTGCGCACGCTGGTCATCATGCACGCCATCAACATTTTCCTGAACTGGGTGCTGATCTTCGGCAACCTCGGCGCACCTGCCCTCGGCGTGCGCGGCGCGGGGCTGGCGACGACGGTGTCGCTGTTCATCGGCACCGGCATCTATTTCTTCTTCGCCCTGCGTCACGCGCGCGACAAGGGCTTCCTGCACGGCATCCCCTCGCTGGCCACGCTGCGGCAACAGTTCATGCTGTCGCTGCCGGCCAGCCTGCAACAGTTCTTTTTCGCGGCCGGCCTGGTGGCGCTGATGTGGATCATCGGCCGCATCGGCACCGCCGAGGTGGCGGCCACCAACGTGCTCATGACCTTCCACCTGACCGCCCTGTTGCCTTCGTTCGGCGTGGCGCTGGCCGCCACCACGCTGGTGGGCAATGCGCTGGGGCGCGGCGAGGTCGAGGAGGCGGCCCGGTGGGGATGGAATGCGGCCACGCTCACCCTGATCTATGGCGTGGTGCTGGGCCTGGCCGTGATACCACTGGCCGAGCCCTTGCTGGGCTTTTTCCTGAAGAACCCGGCCACCCGCGACCTGGCGCAGCTGCCACTGGTGCTGTGGGCGCTGGTCATTGGCTTCGATGCCGCGGGCCTGGTGCTGTTGAACGGGCTGATCGGCGCCGGCGACACCCGGCGCAGCATGTGGATCTCCATCATCGCGCAGTGGGCTTTCTTCCTGCCGCTGGCCTGGCTGGCCGGCCCGGTGCTGGGCTTCGGCCTGCTCGGCGTGTGGGCGCTGAACGGCATCTACCGCCTGGGTCAGGCCGTGGTGTGCGCGCAGCAATGGGTGGGCCGCAAGTGGGCCCATGTCCAGATCTAGGCGCCCCTGACGGACGGGGCAGCTTGCTGCCCCTGCGCAAAGGCATTACATTGCCGGGGGTCATCAGCACACCACCAGCGCAGTGGAGCGTCGCCTATGTTCAGCAGCATCCTGTTCGGGATTCTCGGGCTGTCGGTCCTGATCGCGATCGCCTTCGCGTTCTCCGATAACCGCAAGGCGGTCGACTGGAAGCTGGTTACCGCCGGCATCGCCCTGCAACTGCTGTTTGCGTGCATCGTCATCGTGCTGCCGGGCGGACGCGAGTTCTTCGAGGCCCTGAGCCGGATTTTCGTGCGCGTCATCAGCTTTGCCTCTGACGGCGCCATTTTCGTATTCGGCAACATCGGAGACCCGTCAAGCAATCTCGGCTTCATCTTCGCGTTCCAGGTGCTGCCGACCATCATCTTCTTCGCATCGCTGATGAGCGTGCTCTACCACCTCGGCCTCATGCAGAAGGTGGTGCAGGCCATGGCCTGGGTCATGCTCAAGGTGATGCGCATCAGCGGCTCGGAATCGCTGTCGGTGGCAGCGAACGTGTTCGTAGGCCAGACCGAGGCGCCGCTGGTGGTGCGCCCCTACATCGCCCGCATGACCCAGTCGGAACTGCTCACCATGATGGTGGGCGGCATGGCCACCATCGCCGGCGGCGTGCTCGCCGCCTACATCACCATGCTCGGCGGCGGCGACGAGGCGCTGCGTGTGTACTACGCCAAGCACCTGCTGTCGGCCAGCGTCATGGCGGCGCCGGCCACCATCGTGCTGGCCAAGATTCTCAAGCCCGAGACCGAAGAATCCCTGACCAAGGGCGACGTGCGCATCCACGTCGAGAGAACCGCCACCAATGTCATCGAGGCCGCCGCCAACGGCGCTGCGGACGGGGTGCGACTGGCCCTCAACGTGGGCGGCATGCTGATCGCTTTCATCGCGCTGATCGCATTGGTCAATTATCCGCTCGGCTGGATCGGCGAGATCGTCGGCCTGGAAGCGGTGCTCGGCCAGCCGCTGAGCCTGTCCCTGATCCTGGGCTACGTGCTCTCGCCGCTGGCCTGGATCATCGGCGTGCCGTGGCAGGATGCGATCACCGTCGGCGGGCTGCTGGGCGAGAAAATCGTGGCCAACGAGTTCGTTGCCTATACCCACCTCAACGAGATACAGAACACCCTGACGCCCAAGGGCCTGCTGATTTCCACCTATGCGCTGTGCGGGTTCGCGAATTTCGCGTCCATCGCCATCCAGCTCGGCGGCATCGGCGGCCTGGCCCCGGAACGGCGCCCGGACCTGGCGCGATTCGGCCTGCGCGCGGTGCTCGGCGGGGCGCTGGCCACCATGATGACCGCGACCATCGCGGGCGTGCTGACCGGCATGGTGAACTGACCCACCCGATCGGTGTCCGGCACCTCCCAGTTTGCCCTGTTCCGCGCGCGGCGTTTCATGCCGTTCTTCATGACCCAGGCACTGGGTGCGCTCAACGACAACATCTTCAAGAACGCGCTCGCGGCCCTGCTGGTGTTCCAGAGCAGCCGGCTGGCGGGGCTCAACACCGACCAGCTGATCAACCTCAGCGCCATGGTGTTCATCCTGCCCTTCTTCCTGTTCTCGGCGCTGTTCGGCCAGTTCGCGGACAAGTACGAAAAATCGCGGCAGATCAGGGGCATCAAGCTGTTCGAGGTGACCATCATGGCGATCGCGACCATCGGCTTCTGGCTCAACAGCCTGCCGCTGCTGCTGGCCGTGCTGTTCCTGCTGGGTTTCCAGTCCACCATGTTCGGCCCCATCAAGTACGGCATCCTGCCGCAGGTACTGGACCGGCGCGAACTGGTGGGTGGCAACGCCCTGGTGGAGATGGGCACCTTCGTGGCGATCCTGGCCGGCACCATCGCCGGACCCCAGCTGGCGGGCATCGAGGCCGGCTGGCCGGTGTGGGTGAGCCTGGCGGCGCTGGCGGTTGCCGTGCTGGGCTACCTGTTCAGCCGCGGCATCCCGGCCGCGGGACCGGTCGCGCCCGACCTGGTGGTGAACTGGAACGTCTTCACCGAGACCTGGCGCAACCTGCGGTTCATCAACGAGAACCCGACCGTCCTCAACAGCGTGCTCGGCATCTCCTGGTTCTGGTTCTTCGGCGCCACCTTCCTGGTGCAGATTCCGAGCTATTCCCAGAACGTCCTGGGCGGCGACGAGGACCTCATGTCCCTGCTGCTGGCCATGTTCATCGTCGGCATCAGCACCGGCTCGCTGCTGTGTGAGCGCCTGTCCGGGCGCCAGGTGGAGATCGGCCTGGTGCCGTTCGGCTCCATCGGCCTGACCGTGTTTGGCCTCGACCTGTGGCTGGCGAGCCCGCTGCAGGCCAGCCCGGGCCTGTCCATCGGTGCCTTCCTGGCCGCCCCCGGGAGCTGGCGCATCGTGGTCGACCTGGTGATGATCGGCATTTTCGGCGGGTTCTACATCGTGCCCCTGTACGCGCTGGTGCAACAGCGCTCGGAGCCCGCTCACCGCTCACGCGTGATCGCGGGCAACAACATCCTCAACGCGTTGTTCATGGTGGTGGCGGCGGTGCTGGCCATGGTGGTGCTGGGACGGGCGGGGTTCAGCATTCCCGAGCTGTTCATGCTCACCGCCATCCTCAACGCGGTGGTGGCGGTCTACATCTTCACGCTGGTGCCCGAATTCCTCATGCGCTTCCTGGTATGGATCCTGATTCATACCATCTACCGGGTTCGACCCAGCGGCCTGGACCGCATCCCGGAACAGGGCCCGGTCGTGCTGGCGGCCAACCACGTCAGTTTCGTCGACCCCCTGATCATCGGCGGACTGGTGCGCCGGCCGGTACGCTTCGTGATGCATCACCGCATTTACCGCATTCCCCTGCTGCGCTTCGTGTTCAGAACCGGCAAGGCCATCCCCATCGCCTCCGGCCGGGAGGACCCGGCGATCCTGGAGAACGCCTACCAGCGCATCGGCGAGGTACTCGACGCCGGCGAGGTGCTCGGCATCTTTCCCGAGGGCGCCATCACCTGCGACGGCGCGATTCACCCATTCAAGAAGGGCATCGACAAGATCATCGCCGAGCGCCCGGTGCCGGTCGTGCCCATGGCGCTGTGCCACCTCTGGGGATCGATGTTCAGCCGCCGGGACCCCCTGCTGAAGCGCCGGCCGTACAAGTTGTGGGCGCGGGTGGAGCTGCGCATCGGCCAGCCCATCGCGCCGCAGGAGGTCAGCGCGGAACGCCTGGAGGCGGAGATCCGGCGCCTGCGCGGCGACGATCAGTGAGCGACCTGGGCGGACCGGGCGGCCATGCAATTCCAGCAATGCGTGAACGCCCCGTCGACCTCGGTCCGGCACCGCCGGCAGGTCCAGCCGGGCTGGTCTTCCGGAACGGCCAGCACCTCCGCGATCAGCTGACGCGCGCGCGGCAGGTCGTGGGCTTCGAGCACCCACAGTTCCGGCATCACCTCCACGAACGGGATTTCGCCCAGCGCCGAGGACACGTACTGATTCTTCAACAGCGTGCGGATGCCGGCGGATTCCAGTAACGACTGGAGCTGACCCACGCGCGAGAGATCGAAATCCTCGTACACCTTGATCATTGGCTGGGCCGCCCCTGGTAGCAATCACTGCCCCGGGCGGGGCAATGTCCGAACGCCAAGGATACCGTACAATCGAGGCCCCTGCGCTGCACGGAGACGGCCGTGCCGAAACGCCCGCTCGATTCCGGTTGCCTCGTCACCGGCCCCGACGGGCTGGCCTTCGAACAGGCCGGCCCGCTGCGCTGGGCGCGCGTGGTGGGCGCCGACGACGGGGCGCGCATGCTGTCCCTGTTCTATGCCGAGGCCGATCCGGGAAAGGGGCCGGAGATCGCCTGCGGCGACTCCGAGGCCGTGCTGTTCCTGCTCAGCGGCCGCTGCACCCTGGCCATCGGCGGGCGCGCATTTTCCGTGCAGCCGCACAGCGGGGCCTACGTTGGCCGCGGCGAGTCCTTCCACTTCGAGGTGCCCGCCGCAGGCCCACGCGCGCGCTGGCTGCTCTGCGTGTGCCCGCAACGGAACGCCCTGGACGTGGCCGGGGCGCCGTCGAAGCGCTTCGACGAGGCGCTGCCCGGGCGGGTGGTGGCCGCGAGCGGGCAACGCCGCGAAGCCACCGGGGAGCGCTATTTCAAGCTGCTGGTCGGCCCGCAGACGGGTTCCCGGGAGGTCACCCAGTTCATCGGCATGATCCCGCGCTCGCGGGCCGCCGAGCACTTCCACACCTACGAGGAGGTGATCTGCGTGCTGTCGGGGGACGGGCGCCTGTGGGCCGGCGCCGAATCGGCCCCGGTGGGCCCGGGCAGCATGATCTTCCTGCCCCGCAGGCAGCCCCACAGCCTGGAGTGCACCAGCGCC
Organism: Lysobacterales bacterium; assembly: GCA_011773845.1. Classification (GTDB taxonomy): domain Bacteria; phylum Pseudomonadota; class Gammaproteobacteria; order Xanthomonadales; family SZUA-36; genus WVWV01. Next base: position 70,225 of record WVWV01000033.1, read on the forward strand.
GAGGGCATGGAACTGGTCGGGATGTTCTACCCGGCCGGGAGCCCCGCGGTGAATTACCCGACCACCTGAGGCATGGCCGGCCCGCAGCGATTCTCGTCGCGCCTGGCAACGCTGCTGACCATGGCCGGGCTGGCCATCGGGCTCGGCAACGTGTGGCGCTTCCCGTACATGATGGGCCAGCACGGCGGCAGCGCATTCCTGATCATCTACATCTTCTTCATGCTGCTGCTGGCAGTGCCGGCGCTGGCGGGCGAATGGTCGTTGGGGCGCGCCGCGCGCCAGGGGCCCATCGCGGCGCTGCGGATTGCCTACGGACCACGCGCCGGACTGGCCCTGGGACTGCTGATCGTGTCCGGCGTATTCATGGCGCTCAGCTACTACAGCATCATCGTGGCCAACGTCTTCTACAGCGTCTGGTTCGCCGCCCGGCACGGGTTTTCGCAGGCGGGCATCGACCAGTACCAGGCCGGCCTGGCGGATGACGGCCTGCAGTACCTGCTGGCGCTGGCGGTCTGCCTGGTCAGCGTGTGGGTCGTGCATCGCGGCCTGCGGCGGGGCATCGAACGTGCGAACCGACTGCTGGTGCCGTTGTTCGCGGCCATTGCCGTCTATCTCGTCGCGGTGGCGCTCAACCTGGATGGCGCCGTGCCCAGGCTGCTGGGCTACCTGAAGCCGGACTTCTCGCGCGCGGGGCCGGAAGTCTGGTTCGCCGCCATGGGGCAGGCCTGTTTTTCGGTCGGCCTGTCCGGGATCCTGCACGTCATGTACGGATCCTACCTGCGGAGTGCCGAGCCGATTGTGCCCACCTCCGTCAAGACCGGCCTGATGGACACCGGCGCGGCGCTGCTGGCCACCCTGTTCGTGGTGCCGTCGGTGCTGGTGTTCGGCCTCGACATGGCGGCCGGGCCGGGCCTGCTGTTCGATACGCTGCCGCAACTGTTCGGGGTGATGCCGGGCGGTCGCTACCTGGCCGCGCTGTTCCTGTTCGGCTGGGCGCTGGTGGCGATGCTGTCGGTCATCGCTACCTTCGACGCCATCATCGGCAGCCTCGCCGATCTCACCCGGGGGCGGCTCGCCAGGGGCGCCTGGACGGTGCTGGTCACGGCCGCCGTGGCTGCGGCCATGTTCCCGATCGCCCATCACCGCCACTGGATCGGCACGCTGGACCTGGTGTTCGGCTCCGGCATGTTCATGCTCGGCAGCCTGCTGGCCGTCGTCGGCCTCGGCTGGGGACTCGGCAAGGCGACCACGGCCCTGCAGGTCAGCCCGGGGCTGCCGCCGCGCCTGGCGGCTTGGCTGGTCGGCTGGATTCGCTGGATCGTGCCGCTGGCGCTGACGGCCATCCTGGGCGGATTCATCTATGCTAACTTAGCCGCATCATGAGCAAGCTCAGAGAGCAGGGCGTCCGGGCCGTCAACCAGGATTTCAACCGTTTCGAGCAGGTGCGCAAGCGGCAGCGCTACCGGCTGGCCGAGCAGCAAGGCGGCGAGGCCTTCGATGACGATTACGTCATCGAAACCTGCGACATGTCGGCCCTGCTGGCCGGCGAGCCAGGCGCCGAGACCGCCTTCGCCCACCGGCTGGGCTCGGCGCTGGAGGACATCGGGTTCGCCATCCTCGTGGGCCACGGCGTCGACCCGGCCGTGCAGCAGCACGCGACCCGTCGCTGCCGGGCCCTGTTCGAAGGGATTCCGGAAGCGGGCCGGCAGCCCTACCTGGCGCGGCGCGTGGGCTCCATCAACCAGGGCTACTTCCCGCTCAAGCAGACCACCCTCATCCACCCGGACCTGGTCGAGGGCTGGGTATTCTGCCGCCGGGCCTTCAACCTGGCCGGGGATCCCGCCTTCGAGGCTTCGGCATCCTGGCCGCAAGCCGATTACGAACTGGATTTCCGGCCGCTGGTCCAGGCCCAGGAGCGGTTGATCCTGCCGATCATGCAGAGCCTGCTGCGCTATCTCGGCTGCGACCCTCACAGCTACGACCAGCGGCTCACCGGGACCAATTTCGGCCTGCGACTCAACTATTACCCCCCGCTGCGGCAGGCGGACCGGGAATCCGGCGCGGGACGCATGCTGGGGCACGAGGACGTGGACCTGTTCACCTTCCTGCCGGCTCCCGAGGTCGACGGCCTGCAGGTGCTCAATCGGCGCAACATGAAATGGATACGGCTGCAGGCGCCGCCGGGCAGCATCGTCCTCAACACCGGCGATTACATGCAGCGGATCAGCAACGATCGGCTGCCTTCCACGACACATCGAGTGGCGCTGCCCGTCGACCGGGCCCTGCACCGCGAGGCGCGGGTGTCGTTGCCGATGGCGATCTACCTGTGGGAGCACGAGATGCTGGAAGTGCTGCCCGGCACGGGCGAGCCCCGCTACCCGCCCATTTCGGCGATCAGGTTTCATACCGCCATCACCAGCAAGTACTACGGTGACGACTACGCGGTCGGGGAAGGCGAATGAGCGCCGGGCCCCGAGCGGAATGAGCGCACGTGCCCCGGATTGAAAAAACCGAGGCGCAGTGGCGGGCCCAGCTCGACGAGGAGCAGTACCGGGTGACCCGCCAGGCCGGCACCGAGGCGCCTTTCAGCGGTCGTTACTGCGACCATTTCGAGGCCGGCACCTACCATTGCGTGTGTTGCGGACACGCGCTGTTCGGTTCCAACAGCAAATTCCACTCCGGCTGCGGCTGGCCGAGCTTCAGTGACGAGCTGGACCAGGCCGGCATCCTGCAGCGGCCGGATCACAGCCACGGCATGCGGCGCACGGAACTGCTGTGCCCGGCCTGCGAGGCGCACCTGGGACACGTGTTCACCGACGGCCCGCCACCGACGGGCCTGCGGTACTGCATCAACTCCGCGTCGCTTGAATTTCGTGCGGGCCCGACCGGCGCGGAATGACGCGCCCGTCCGCGTCCTGCTGGCCTGTGGCCTGATGCTCGCCGCCGGCCTCGGCGCATGCGCCGGGCCCGGCTACTACCTGCAGGCCGTATCCGGCCACTGGCAACTGATGCGCTCGCGCGAGGACGTCGCGACACTGCTGACGGACCCCGGGCTCGACCCGCAACTGCGGGGCCGGCTGGAGCTGGCCGCCGAGGTCGTCGCGTTTGCCGCCGAGGCGCTGGATCTGCCGGCGGATGGCAGCTATGCCCAGTACGCCGCCACCGGCCGGGAAGCCGTGGTCTGGAACGTGGTGGCGGCGCCGGAGTTTTCCCTGGAGCCGCGCAAGTGGTGCTTCCCGATTGCCGGATGCGTGCCGTACCGGGGCTATTTCGATCGCGACCAGGCGGGGCATGCGGCCCGGCGCCTGGCCGCCAGGGGAGACGACGTCGCGGTCGTGGCGGCGATCGCCTATTCCACCCTGGGGTGGTTCCACGACCCGCTGCTGGACACCATGCTCGCTCACCCCGATGCCCAACTGGCCGGCATCCTGGTGCACGAACTGGCCCATCAGCGCCTGTACCTGCGCGGCGACGCCGCGTTCAACGAGGCCTACGCGCGGTTCGTGGAGCGGCGGGGTGTGGCCCGCTGGCTGGAACGGACCGGCCAGGCGCAGGCCCTGGAGGAGTGGCGGGCGCGCCTGGCCGCCGCCGACCAGTTCCAGGCGCTGTTGCGCAGCGCGCGGGACGCCCTGGAGCGGCTGTACGCCCTGGACATCGACCCGGAGGAACGGCGCGCGGCCAAGCGCTCGCGGCTGGATCGCCTGCACGCGGACTACGCGGAACTGCGGTCCGAAGAATGGCAGGGCCGGGATGACTTCGGCGCCTGGTTTGCGGCCCCGGTCAACAATGCACGCCTGGCGCTGTTGAGCGACTACGAGGGCGGCCACTGCGCATTTTCCGCGCTGCTCCAGCAGGCGGGCGGCGATTTTGCGCGCTTCAATCGCCTCGCCGAGACCCGCGCCGCGCTCGCCGAGACCGAGCGCAGGGCATGGCTCGAAACGCCGTGCCACGTCATTGCGTCCGATCCCGATCTGTGACAAGTTTAGACGGTTCCGAACGGGCCCAAAGCGCGTGAATCCATCGGTATCCAGACTGCGGGCCATCTTCACGGCCGGCCTTTTCCTGACCCCGTGCTGCGCTTGGGCGGCCCCGGTCGAGGAGGATTTCTCGCTGCCTGCCGGCTGCCCGGAACCCGCGCTGGCGCCCATGATCACCGAAGTGCCCGACCGCAGCGCCGCATGGTTGAACCTGGATGCGCAAAGCTTCACGGCCCGCAAGGACGGGCTCGCCGAGGCAATCGGCGATGTCGAACTGCGCCGGGCCGACCAGACCATCAGCACCGAGTACATGAACTACGACCCCGCGACGCGGACGGTGACGGCGCCCGGGCCGGTGGTATACGAAGATGCCATGATCCGCGTGGAGGCCGAACGGGCGGAATACAGCTTCGAGGACGGCGAGGGCCAGTTCAATGCGGTGAACTTCAAGCTGATCGGTGGCAGCGCGAACGGCAGCGCGGACGACATCCGGCTCGACACCGAGCACCGCTCGCACATGCACAACCTGCAGTTCACCACCTGTTCCGGCGATGATCCGGAATGGCAGTTGCTGGCGCGCGAGGTGGAGTTGCGGCACGAGGAAGGGATCGGCATCGCCCGCAATGCGCGCCTGGAATTGCTGAACGTCCCGGTGCTGTACCTGCCGTGGATCAGTTTTCCCATCGACGATCGACGCAAGAGTGGATTCCTGTATCCGCACGCCAGCAACGCCAATGACAACGGCTTCGAGGTCGGCATTCCCTACTACTGGAATATCGCGCCCAACCAGGACGCCACCCTCACGCCACGCTACTTCACCGACCGCGGCTTCATGCTGACCGGCGAATACCGCATGCTGACCCGCCGCTCAGGGGGGCGGCTGAATTTCGATTTCCTGTCCAACGACAAGAAAACCCGCGAGAACCGCTATCACTACCAGGTGCGCCACGACGCCGCCTTCAATCCCCGCTGGCGTTCCAGGGTGCTGGTCGACCGGGTCAGCGACGACCAGTATTTCCAGGATTTCGGGCTCAGCCTGGCGCAAACGGCCCGGCAGTACCTGCGCAGCAGCGCCAGTCTGGACGGAGCCGGGCGCTACTGGACCTTCAGGCTGCTGGCGGACGATTTCCAGGTCATCGACGAGTCCGTGGCCGAGGCCCGCGAGCCCTACCGTCGCCTGCCCAAGGTGGATTTCCTCCTGGACCGCCCCCTGGGCCGCACCGGGCTGCAATTCGTGCTCGACTCCGAACTGGTGTATTTCGATCGCGACGCCGGGGTCACCGGCGTGCGCGCCGACCTCTATCCCCGCGTGGCCTGGAACCTGGAGCGTTACTGGGGCTTCCTGCGGCCCAGCCTCGGCTATCGCTACACCGCCTACGACCTCGAGCGACAGGACGCGTCCGACCCCCGCCGCCCGGATCGCGGCACCGGTATTTTCAGTGTGGACAGCGGTCTCTTTTTCCAGCGGTTCCGGGAGGACGGCGCCATGCAGACGCTGGAACCACGCGTTTTCTACCTGTACGTGCCGTTCGAGCGGCAGGACGACCTGCCGGATTTCGATACCGCGGAACTGACCTTCGGGTTCAGCCAGTTGTTCCATTACAACCGCTTCACCGGGGCCGACCGGCAGGGGGATGCCAACCAGTTGACGCTGGCGCTGACCACGCGGACGCTGGACCCCAACTTTGGCAACGAGCGCTGGAGCTTCAGTGTCGGCCAGATCTTTTATTTCGACGACCAGCAGGTGTTCCTGCGCGACGAACCTGCCGTCGACCTCGATACCTCGCCGATCGTCGCCGAGTTTACCTGGCAGCCGCTGGCGCAATTGACCACGCGCCTCGGCGCGCAGTGGAACTGGGAGAACCGCGAACTCGACGTGGGCGCACTGGGACTCGATTACCAATCCGAGCGCGGCAGCCGCCTGGGCTTCGAATACCGGTTCCGGCGTGACCGCCTGGATCAGTTCGACGTGCGTCACCTGTGGCAGGTCGATGACCGCTGGCGGGTCATGTCGCGCCTCAAGTACTCGCTGGATGACTCGGACCTGCTGGAGGCACTGGCGGGCGTCGAGTACGAGAGTTGCTGCTGGGGCATCCGGCTGGTGGCGCGGCGCTATCTCCGCAGCCGCGAGGGCGACGAGCGGGATGCCATCTACCTCGAGTTCAGCCTCAAGGGCCTGGGGAGCTTCGGGCGGCGGCCGCAGCCCATGTTCTACGACGAAGCCGAGTGAGTGCACTCGCCGGCCAGCCTTCGGTTAAAATGACGCCTGTCGAACACCGGCACCCCGAACCCGCGCAACCGCCGGGCTCCGGCGGCCGGTGCAGCCATGATTCCGGAGAACGATCGATGACCGCCCTGCGACCCCTCACCGTCCCATTGCTGGCAACCCTGCTGACGCTGGGCGCCTTCGCTGCGCCGTCCGCGGCCCAGCAATTCGAGGAAATCGACAACATCGTCGCACTGGTGGAGGAGGATGTCGTGCTGCGCAGCGAGCTCGACAACGCGATCTTCGGCATCGTCGAGCGCATCCGCCAGCAGGGCGGCAACCTGCCGCCGCAGGATCTGCTGGAAAAACAGGTCCTGGAACGGCTGATCATCCGCAAGCTGCAGGTGCAGAGGGCATTCCGGACCGGCATTCGCGTCAGCGACACCGACATCGACCAGGCGCTGGTGGCGCTGGCCGGGCAAAACGGCCTGACGGTGATGCAAATGCGCCAGGTGCTGGAATCGGAGGGTGAGGATTTTTCCGAGTTCAGGCTGAATCTGGGCGAGGAGATCATGACCGAGAGGCTGCGCCAGCGGGTGGTCAATAGCATGGATCCGATTTCCGACACGGAAGTCGATATCCTGCTGGCCTCCGAGGCCTACGCCGGCGGTGAGTACCACATCTCGCACATCATGCTGACCCTGCCGGACGGCGCCACACCCCGCCAGATCCAGGAGGCCGAGGAGCAGATCGGCGAAATCTATCAGCAACTGGAAGGGGGCCTCGATTTCGCCTCAGCGGCGATCAGCTTCTCGGAGAGCCAGGAGGCGCTGGACGGTGGCGAAGTCGGCTGGCGCGACCTGAACTCGGTGCCAAGGGAATTTGCCGATGCCATCAGCGCGCTGCGCGCCGGCCAGTACACCGTGCCCATCCGCAGCCCGGCGGGCTTCCACATCATCAAGGTGAACGATTATCGTGAGCAGGCCACGGTGCTGGCGCGCGAGCACCATGCCCGGCACATCCTGATCGCGACCAACGAGCTCGTCACGCCACGCGATGCCATGGACCGGATCCGGGAGCTGCGCGAGCGCATCGTGGACGGCGAGGAATTCTCCGATCTCGCCCGCGAGTTCTCGGACGACCCCTCCAGCGCCAACCTCGGCGGCGACATGGGCTGGTTCGGCGAGAACGCCTACGGCGAACGGATCGAACAGATGCTCGCGGGCCTGGCGGACAACGAGGTGAGCGAGCCGTTCCAGACCCAGGCCGGGTGGCATATCGTGCAGAAACTCGGCTTCCGGGAAATCGACATCAGCGAAGAGGCACAGCGGGCGCGGGCCCGCGAAAGCCTGCGGCAGAGCAAGGCGGATCGGGAAATCGAACAGTTCCTGCGCCAGATGCGCGAGGAGGCGTTCGTGGAAATTCGCCTCCCGTCCTGAGGCTTGAGCCGGGGCTGGCCCCGCTTCCACCATGGCCCAGCACGAACCCCTGTTGGCGCTGACGCCCGGCGAGCCGGCCGGCATCGGGCCCGAATGCACGGTGCGGCTGGCCGCCGCCCATCCCGAACTGAAGCTGCTGGCGGTGGCCGACCCGGACTGGTTGCAGTCGGTCGCCAAGTCGCTGTCCCCCGGGCTGGAAATCGCGGCCTGGTCCCCCGGTGAGGCGCTGATGGCCGGCCGGCTGGCCTGTTACCCGGTGCGACTGGCCGCCACGCCCGTGCCGGGGCAGCCTGATCCCGCCAACGCCGGCTATGTCATCGAGTGCCTGCATGCGGCCACGGCACTGATCCGGGACGGCCAGGCCGATGCGCTGGTCACCGGCCCGGTCCACAAGGCGGTCATCAACGAAGCGGGCATCCCCTTCAGCGGCCATACGGAGTTTCTCGCCGCGATCACCTCGACACCACGGGTGGTGATGATGCTGGCCTGTGACGACCTGAGGGTGGCACTGGTCACCACCCACCTGCCGCTGCGGGCCGTGCCGGATGCCGTCAGCGAGACGGCGGTGCGCGAGACGATCGAAATCACCCACGCGGAGTTGCGGGCCCGGTTCGGCCTCGCCGCCCCCCGCCTGCAGGTTCTGGGCCTGAACCCCCATGCCGGCGAAGCGGGCCATCTCGGCCACGAAGACGGCGAGGTCATCGCGCCGGCGATCGCCGGCTGCGCGGCCCGGGGTATCAAGGCCTACGGTCCGGTACCCGCGGACACGGCCTTCACGCCCCGTGCGTTGCAAAGCTGCGACGCCGTAATCGCGATGTACCACGACCAGGGGCTCCCGGTACTCAAGTATGCCGGCTTCGGGCGTGCCGTCAACGTGACCCTCGGCCTGCCGATGATTCGCACCTCGGTGGACCACGGTACCGCCCTCGAAATCGCGGGCCGCGGACAAGCCGACACCTCCAGCCTCGATGCCGCGGTGCAGATGGCACGCCGGATGTGCACGGGCCAGAGGCCATGAACCACCGCCCCCGGCGGCGCTTTTCCCAGAATTTCCTGGTCGACCATGCCGTGATCGACCGCATGGTGGCGGCGATCGACCCCCAACCGGGACAGCTGTTCATCGAGATCGGGCCCGGCCGGGGCGCGCTCACCCTGCCCGTGCTCGCGGCCGGTGCGCAGTTGTGCGCGATCGAGATCGATCGCGACCTGGCGGCAGCCCTCGAACGGACCGCCGCGGCGGCTGGCCGTCTTCAGGTGGTGTGTGCGGACGCCCTGGGCGAGGATTTCGCCGCCCGGGCGGGCGACCGTCCGTTCCGGCTGCTCGGCAACCTGCCCTATCACATCTCCACCCCCCTGCTGTTCCATGCCCTGGCGCAGCGACCGCCACCGCAGGACATTCACTTCCTGCTGCAGCAGGAAGTCGTCGAACGCCTGGCGGCAGAACCGGGTGGCCGCGAGTACGGCCGCCTGAGCGTGTCGTGCCAGAACCTGTGCCGGGTGACTCCGCTGTTCACGGTTGGCCCGCAGGCCTTCCAGCCCGAACCCGCGGTCGATTCCGCGTTCGTGCGCCTGGAACCGCGCGCGGAACCGATCTCCGGCCACGCTTTGCAGGCACGGCTCGAGCAGGTCGTCAGGGCGGGCTTCGCCCAGCGCCGCAAGACCTTGCGCAACAGCCTGGGGAGGTTGCTGGAACCCGGCCAGATACAGCGGGCGGGAGTCGATCCGGGCTTGCGGGCCGAGCAGCTGCGGCTGGAAGATTTCATCGCCCTCGCCGCCCGCCTGCCGGCTGCGCGCAGCGACGCGGGGTAATTCACAAACCGCCCGCCGCGGATTATCCTGTAGCCTTTCAGGCCCGGTATCAGCCCATGCGTCCCGAATACCCGGTCCAGGTGGTTGCCGAACCCCGCTATCTGGGCGAACACGAAGACCAGTTCGCTTTTGCCTACACCATCCGCATCACCAACCGCAGCGATGCCGTGATCACCCTGCGCAACCGGCACTGGATCATCACGCACGGTGACGGCTCGCAGGAAGAGGTGATCGGCGAGGGCGTGGTGGGCGAGACGCCCCGCCTCGAGCCGGGTCGCTGCTACACCTACACCAGCGGCGCACTCATTCCCACGCGCGTGGGCTCCATGCGGGGTTCATACGGGTTCGTCACGGAGGACGGCGTATCCTTTCGGGCCGAAATCCCGGAATTCGCGCTGCTCACCCCCGACTCGCTGCACTAGCCTCGCGCGCCGGCCAGGCATGTCCACCTACCTGATCGGCGACATCCAGGGATGTTACGGCCCGCTCAACCGGATGCTCGACCGCATCGGTTTCGACCCGGCCACCGACCGCCTGTGGTGCTGCGGTGACCTGGTCAATCGCGGCGGCAAATCGCTGAAGGTACTGCGTTTGCTGCACGGCCTCGGCCCCCTGGTGAGCGTCACGCTCGGCAACCACGACCTGCACCTGCTGGCGGCCGATCACCGGCACCCCGAGGGCGACTGCCGCAACCGCGAATTCGCAAAGATCCTGAGAGCGCCCGAGCGGCACACGCTGATCCACTGGCTGGCCTCGCAGCCGCTGGCGGCATGGTCGCCGGAATTCCGCCTGTTGCGCATGCATGCGGGTGTCATTCCGCAGTGGGACTGGCAGGACACGCTGGCGCGGGCCGGCGAGGTGAGCGCCGTGCTCGCCTCGCCGCAACGCGGGGAATTCCTGCGGCGCATGTACGGCAACAAGCCGCGCAAGTGGCGCGACAACCGGCGCGGGTGGAGCCGCCTGCGACTGATCTGCAACATTCTCACGCGCATCCGCTTCTGCGATGCCGAGGGCAAGGCGCTGTTCGAGGCCACCGGCCCGCCCGGCTCGCAGCCCAAACCCTACCTGCCCTGGTTCAGGCACAAGCATCGTCGGACCCGGGATGTGACGGTGGCGTTCGGCCACTGGGCCGCGCTGGGCGCATGCGTGCGCAAGCGGTACGTGGCGCTGGATTCGGGATGCGTCTGGGGCGGGAGCCTGAGCGCGTTCAGGCTGGAGGATCGGAAGCTGTTCCAGGTCCCGCGCCGGAAGCGCTGACCCGACGCCACTCGGTCATCTCGAAATCGTAAGCGTGGTCGGCATCGGCGGACACCCGTTCCGATGCGGTCTGGCGCCACTCGCGAGGATCCCAGCGCGGAAACCAGGTGTCGGCATCCGGCCGGCACCGCACCAGGGTCAGCACCATGCGACTGGCGCGTGGCAGCGCCAGGCGGTACAGCATGCCGCCGCCGATGATCATCGCCTCCGGCCCGGTGGCGAGGGCGAGGGCCTCGTCCAGCGAGCCGGCGAGCGCGGCCCCCGCGAGCGCATACCCCGCATTGCGGCTGACCACGATGTTCTGTCGTCCGGGCAACGGTCGGCCGATCGACTCCCAGGTGCGCCGGCCCATCACCACGGGTTTGCCGAGCGTGGTCTGCCTGAAATGCCGCAATTCCGCGGGCAGATGCCACGGCATGCGCCCCTGGAGGCCGATGGCGCGGTTCTCGGCCAGGGCCGCCACCAGCGTAATGCCGGGGCTGCCCGGCGACAGGGGTGATTCGCGGTCTGCCACCTGGCGCTCGGGCTACCGGGACCGCATCCGCTAGACCGCGATGGGTGCGCGAATCAGGTCGTGGCTGCGGTAACCCTCGAGCTCGACATCCTCGTAGCGGAAATCGAACAGCGAGCGCACCGCGGGATTCAGGCGCATTCGAGGCAGCGGGAACGGCCGGCGCTGGAGTTGGGTGTTCACCTGCTCCAGGTGGTTGAGGTAGATGTGCGCGTCACCCAGGGTGTGAATGAAATGGCCGGGCTGCAGGCCGCTCACCTGGGCCACCATCAGGGTCAGCAGGGCGTAGGAGGCGATATTGAAAGGCACCCCGAGGAACGCGTCGCCACTGCGCTGGTATAGCTGGCAGCTCAACCGTCCGTCCGCGACGTAGAACTGGAACAGGGTATGACACGGCGGCAGGGCCTGGCGTCCACGGGCCGCATTTTCTGCCGGGCTGACGGACTCGTCGGGCAGCACCGCGGGGTTCCAGGCCGAAATGATGTGCCGCCTGGAATCCGGCCGGGTGCGCAGGTCATCCAGCAGGATGCGCAGTTGATCAATGGCCTGCCCGCCGGGCGCCGGCCAGTTGCGCCACTGGGCCCCGTAGATCGGTCCGAGGTTGCCCTGCCCGTCCGCCCACTCGTCCCAGATCGTCACGCCGTTGTCGTTCAGGTAGCCGATGTTGGTGTCGCCGGCCAGGAACCACAGCAGCTCGTGGATGATCGAGCGCAGGTGCAGCTTCTTGGTGGTCACGGCGGGAAAGCCCTCCGCCAGGTCGAAGCGCATCTGGTATCCGAACACACTGATGGTGCCGGTGCCCGTTCGGTCCGATTTACGGGTCCCGTGGCGCAGGATGTGCTGCAGGAAATCCAGGTAGACCTGCATCGTTACCCTCCCGGCAATGGATCATGCCGCGCACGCCGGTAGGCGACCAGCATGATCGCCACCCCCGCAATGACCATCGGCAGACTGAGCACCATGCCCATGGTGATGCGCTCCAGGGCGATGAAGCCCAGGTGGCGATCGGGCTCCCGGAACAGTTCCGCCACCAGGCGCAGGCAACCGTAGCCGAGCAGGAACAGGCCGGACACGGCCCCCACGGGACGGCGCACGGCCGAGTACGCCATCAACAGGGCGAACAGCAACAAGCCCTCCAGCGCTGCCTGGTACAGCTGGCTGGGGTGCCGGGCCAGGTGATCCAGGGCCCCGGCGCGCCAGGCCTCCTCGAGGGTCCGCTCGCCGACTGCCCCGGGATCGACGGCACTCCGGAAAATCATGGCCCATGGTACCGTACTGAGGCGGCCCCACAACTCGCCCCCGATGAAATTGCCGATCCGCCCGAAGGCCAGGCCGAGCGGCACCAGTGGCGCAACGAAATCGGCGACCTGCCAGAAACTTCGACCGCTGCGCCGGGCGAACCAGGCCATGGCGAGCATCACACCCAGCAGGCCGCCATGGAACGACATGCCGCCATCCCAGATCCGGAACACGAACAGCGGGTCGGAGCGCANNGACGCCAAGCATGCCGTAGAACAGGAAATCGCCGACCTCCTCGGGTTTCCAGCCCCACCATGTCCGGTGCCGCGCGATCCGGCTGCCCAGCCACCAGAAGGCCCCGAATGCCATCAGGTACATCAGCCCGTACCAATGAATGTCGATCGGCCCGAGAGAGAAGGCGACCGGATCGAAATCGATGAGGGGATAGCGGGCGTCCATCAGGCCTGCTGGTTGCCTGGAACACGCCGTGAATGACCGCCGGGAAGGACCATGACGATCAGGTGAGAACCTCCGGAAAGGGGTACAATCGGGATGCCGATGAGCATATTCGACCCGTGCCCCCCATGGCAAGCCGGGTAATCGCATCGAAGCGCTCGACGGCCATTGCTTCCCGATCATCCATTCCCGGCTGCCCCGGCTCCACCGCATGAACCGACTCGAAGCCTCCACCAGCCTGTACCTCAAGCAGCATGCCGACAACCCGGTGGAGTGGTACCCGTGGGGCCCCGAGGCACTGGACCGGGCCCAGGCGCTGGACCGGCCGATCCTGTTGTCCATCGGTTACAGCGCTTGNNGACCCGGACACCGCCAGGGTCATGAACGAGCTGTACATCAACGTCAAGGTCGACCGCGAGGAGCGGCCCGACCTCGACCGCGTCTACCAGTTGTCGCACCAGTTGCTGACCGGGCGTGGCGGCGGCTGGCCGCTGACCCTGCTGCTGGACCCTGCGGACCTGACGCCCTTTTTCGCCGGCACCTACTTTCCCCGCGAGCCGCGCCACGGATTACCGGCGTTCAGGGATCTTCTGGCCCGTGCGCGGGAATGGTTCGACGACCACCGCGATGAAATCAGCGCGCAAAACCAGCGTCTGCAGGAAACCGTCGCCGCCCTGCAGGGCGGGGAAGGAGCGCCGGAGGTACCCGGCGAGGAGGTATTCACCACCGCGACCACGCAACTGGGAGAGCGTTTCGATCGGCAGCACGGCGGTTTTGGCGGAGCACCGAAATTCCCGCAGGCGCCCCTGCTGGCACTGGTGCAGGGCCTGGCCGCACGGACCGGCGGGGACGAAGCCGCGGCCATGCTGCGCGCGACCCTGCACAAGATGGCCATCAGTGGCTTGCGGGATCATCTCGACGGCGGCTTCTTCCGTTACGCGGTGGACGGCAGCTGGACCATCCCCCATTTCGAGAAAATGCTCTACGACAACGCCCTGCTGCTGCCCCTCTACGCCGAGTCCGCCGCCCGCTGGCGGGATGGCCTGTTGCGGGAGGCGGCCACCGGCATCGCCGAATGGTTGTGCGGGGAGATGCAGCATCCGGAAGGGGGGTTCTACGCCAGCATTGATGCGGACGCGGATGGCGTGGAGGGCGG
>WVWV01000033.1:84287-107841 GCA_011773845.1 Lysobacterales bacterium
CCCAATTTCGAGGGGCGAGCCTGGCACCTCCAGCGCAGCCGCGAGGAAGCCCTCGCACCGCCGCTGCGGGAGGCGTTGGACACGCTGCGCGCGGCGCGCGCGGCGCGGGTTCCGCCGACCACCGACACCAAGCGCCTGACCGCCTGGAATGCCCTGTGCGCCGAAGGCCTGGTGCGGGCCGGCGCGGCGCTGGGCAACGAAGGCTGGGTGGATGCCGCCGAGCGGACCATGCGCCTGCTGGCCCGCAGACTGTGGATCGATGACCGGCTGCACGCGGTGCTGGCGGGTGACGAGGTGCAGTTTCCCGCTTACCTGGACGATCACGCGTTCCTGCTGCAAGCCAGCCTGGCATTGCTCGAGGAACGGTGGCGGCCTGAATACCTGCAGCTGGCGGCGCGGCTGGCGGACCAGCTGTTGGATCACTTTCAGGACAACGAGCGTGGCGGCTTCTTTTTTTCCACCGCCTCCGAGCCGGTCCCGATCCACCGCATGCGCCCGTTCCAGGATGACGCCACACCGGGCGGCAATGGGGTGGCCGCACACGCCCTGGTGCGACTCGGCCACCTGCTTGCAGAGCCACGCTATCTGGACGCCGCGCAGCGCACCCTGCGGGCGGCCAGCACCGAGCTGGGGCGCTACCCGCTGGCCCATGCCAGCCTGCTGTGCGCCCTGGACGAATTCCTCGACCCCCCCACGCAGGTCATCCTGGCCGGTGCGAATAGAGAGGAATTGATGGAGTGGCAGGCCATTGCGCGCGGCGGGGAACGGCTGCGCTGCTACCTGCTCGATCCGGACGCGGAGCCGTTGCCGGGCATCCTGGGCGCGTACCGCGTGGGTGAGCGCAGCCGCGCCTTCGTCTGTAAGGGCACCAGCTGCCAGCCGCCGCTCGAGAGCGGGGCGGCGTTGGCCGCCGAGCTCGGAATCCCGATATAACCATGCTGGAGCTCGCGCTACCCAACGCCCACGCGCTGGCGGTCATGATCCTGATCGTCGCGGCCCTGGTCATGTTCACGCGGGAGGAGATTCCGCTGGAGACCACCAGCCTGGTGGTGCTGGTCACCCTGACCGTGGGCTTTCAGCTGTTTCCATTCGAGTTCGAGGGCACGGCGCTGCGACCGAGCGACTTCTTCCTGGGTTTCGGCAACCGCGCCCTGGTCGCCGTCTGCGCCCTGATGATCGTCGGCCAGGGCCTGATCAGCACCGGGGCGCTGGAACCCGTGGGCCGCTTGCTGGCGGGCATGTGGCGCCGGGGCCCGGTGCTGTCGCTGCTGCTGACCCTCGCCATCACCGCCGTGCTCAGCGCCTTCATCAACAACACGCCGATCGTGGTCATGTTGCTGCCCATTCTCATCGGCGTCGCGATCAGGACCGGCCTGCCGTCCTCCGGCACGCTCATTCCGATGGGTTTTGCCAGCATCCTCGGCGGCATGGCCACCACCATCGGCACCTCCACCAACCTGCTGGTAGTCAATGTGGCGGCAGACATGGGCATGGACCGGTTCAACATGTTCGATTTCGTCGGGCCCGTGCTGGTGGCCGGGACCCTGGCCGTCGTGTACCTCTGGCTGGTGGCGCCGCGCCTGATTCCGGAACGCAGGCCGCCGATGAGCCGCGGCGTGTCCCGCTACTACACCGCACAGATTCGGCTCAACCCGGACAGTGCGGTGGTGGGCGGCACGCTGGCGGACGCGCTGGCCCGCACCGGCGATGCCATGCGCGTGGAAACCATCCAGCGGGGACCGGGCGTGTTTCTGAAGACCCTGCCGGACGTGCTGCTCAAGGCCGACGATCGCATCACCACCTCGGACACGCAGAGCAATCTGCGCGAATATGCGCGGGTGCTGGGGGGCACCCTGTTCTCCGGCGAGCACCAGGTGGATGCAGCGCACCCGCTCAGCGCCGAGGGCCAGCAGATCGCGGAAGTCGCGATCACCCCGGCCTCGCGCCTGAACGGCACGCGTATCGGCAACGCGCGCCTGTATTCCCGCCATGGGTTGCGGCTGCTGGCCTTCAACCGTTTCGAGGGCATGGAGGGACGCGAGTCACCCGGCCTCGATGAGATTCGCCTGCGCACGGGGGACGTGCTGCTGGTGCAGTCGACCCCGGAAAATCTCGCCGACCTCAAGGGCTCACCCGATTTCCTGGTACTCGACGGCAGCATCGAACTGCCACGCACCCGCAAGGCGCCGCTGGCGCTGGCCACCATCATCGGCGTGGTGGCGCTGGCAGCGCTGCGCATCATGCCGATCGAGATCAGCGCGCTGCTCGGCAGCCTGGTGCTGATCGTCACCGGGTGCCTGAACTGGAAGGATGCCATGAACGCGCTGAGCACCCAGGTCATCCTCATCATCGTCGCGTCGCTTGCCATGGGCGCGGCGCTGCTCAAGACGGGCGGCGCCGATTATCTGGCCAGCCTGTTCGTCTCCATCACCTTCGGCGCCCCCCCTCCGGTGGTGCTGATGGGCCTGATGCTGATGATGGGCATCCTCACCAACGTGGTCTCCAACAACGCCGCGGCCGTGATCGGAACGCCCATCGCCATCGGCATCGCGCAGCGCCTGGGGCTGCCGCTGGAGCCGTTCGTGCTGGCGGTGTTGTTCGGCGCCAACCTGAGTTTCGTCACCCCGATGTCCTACCAGACCAACATCCTGATCATGAATGCCGGCGGCTACCGGTTCGGCGACTTCGTCCGCGTCGGGCTGCCATTGACGATCCTGCTGTGGCTGGTACTCTGTGGCGTTCTGATCTGGGCCTACGGCCTGTAACCTGGCCTGGAACGTATTCAGGCTCAGCGCGGGAAGAACAAACAGGAACATCGCGTGAAACATGCACAGACTCAAACCGGCGGCACGGTGCGTCAGGGCGCTTACCCCGAGTTGACGCCGGTAGCGGTCTTGGTCGGCTATTTCCTGGGCGCCGTCATCGCCGTCAGCATCGGCTATGCGGCCCTGATCCTCGGTTTCTCCATCGAGGGCTCGGAGCTGGCGGCCATCCTGGGCTTCGCCATCCTGCGCGGCATGCTGCGGCGCAACAGCATCATCGAGAACAACATCGTCCAGACCGTGGCCAGCGCCGTCAACGGCGCCTCGAGCGGCATGATGTTCTCGGTGCCGGCCATCTTCATTCTCGGCTACGGGACCGACTTCAACCCGGTGCTGCTGACCTTCGGCGCCATCGCCGGGGCGTTCCTCGGCATCGGCTTCATCATTCCCCTGCGCAAGCAGATGATCGACTACGAACGCCTGACCTACCCGGGCGGCGTCGCGGTGGCGACCATTCTCAAGTCGCCCGGGGCCGGCATCCGCAAGGCCATGTTCCTGCTGGTCTCGGCGCTGGTCAGCGGATTCCTGCATTACCTCAGCCAGTGGTCGGGCGTGGAATACTGGGACCTGGGCAGCCAGCTTGGCCTGCCGGAGTACATGAACGGCATCTGGTACCTGTCCCTGCTGTCCGTCGGCGTGGGCTACATTGCCGGCAAGGGCGGTGTGGCCTTCATCATCGGCGGCTACGTGTGCTACTGGCTGCTGGCCCCCCTGCTCGGCCAGTTCCAGCTGTTCCCGACCGAGCCGGCCTCCGGACAGGTCACCGGCGACCCGGAGGCCCTGCGCCTGCTGCTGTTCAGGCCGGTCGGCATCGGCATGCTGATCGGTGGCGCCATCGCCGGCGTGGTCATGGCGTTCCCGATGATCTTCAGCGCGGTGCGCAGCATGCAAAACGCGGCACGCACCGAGGCGGCCCTGTCCCGCGACGAAATGCCCATCCGGCTGCTGTACATCGCCATCGCCGGCGCGGCCGTCCTGCTCGCGGTCATGGCCGTGCTGTCCACGGAGAAGATGGGACTCGGCCGGGGCCTGGTCATGGCGGTCATCGGCACCCTGTGGGTCTGGATGGCCGGCGTGATCCTCTCCGAGGCGATCGGACGCACCAACTGGTCACCGCTCTCGGGCATGACGCTGATCGCGGTGACCCTCCTGATCTTCGTCTCCAGCGGTCTGGACGACTCCCGCGCGGCCATCGTCTCGGCCATCATGGTGGGGGCGGCGGCCTGCGTCGCCATGTCCCAGGCCACCGACCTGATGCTCGACCTGAAGACCGGCTACCTGGTCGGCGCCACGCCGCGCATGCAGCAGTGGGGGCAATTTCTGGGAGCGTGGCTGGGACCGATCCTGATCATGGCGCTGATCTTCGTGCTGCATGAGGCCTACACGCTGGGCAGCGACAAGCTGCCCGCGCCCCAGGGGCAGGCGCTGGCCAGCATGGTCAACGGCATCATCGGCGGCGACGTACCGGCCCAGAAATACCTGGCGGGGGCCGGCCTGGGAGCGCTGCTCAGCATCGCGCAGCCGGGGCTCGGCATTACCGTGGGGTTGGGTTTCTACCTGCCCTTCAGCATCGTGCTGACCTATTCCATCGGCACCGTGCTGCGCATTGTCTCGGACGGGAAACTCGGGCATCGATTCGCCGAGGACGTGGGCATCCCGGTGGCTGCCGGGCTCATCGTGGGAGAGGCCCTGGTGGGGGTCGGCTTCGCGATCTCCATGATCCTGGGGGCCGTATGAACGCCAAGCGATGGTCCCTGTCGATCGTGATTGCGGCGTTCCTGGCCGGAGCGTTCGTCTCGGTGCTCGACCCGTTGCAGGTGAACTGGAACTGGATGGTGCCGATCCTGGGGGTTGGCGCCGTGGGCCTGTGGCGGTTCCGCACCGCCCTGCACCGGGAAGCCAGCGCCGACGAACGCCTGGCCGACAACATGGCGATGCTCGAGCAGTGCCTGGCGGCCATCCGGGACAATCTGGAGGCGCTGTGCGCGCGCGCCGGCGACCTGCCGGTGTACGAAGCGCGCTTCGAGATCGACCGGCTGTTTCGCGATGACCTCAACCGCTTTGCCGATGCGCGGGAATCCATGATCCACGTTTTCGGCATGCAACAGTACGCCGATGTCATGAGTGCTTTTGCCGCCGGCGAACGGTATATTAATCGTGTCTGGTCGGCGTCCACCGACGGCTACCAGCAGGAAGTGCAGACCTACCTCGAGAAAGCGCGTAACCAGTTTGTCGAGGCCAGTGGATTGTTCCGGATGTTGCGTTCCCAGCCCGGGTCGCAGGGCGCGGCACCCGGTCGCTAACGAAGCATTGACCAGATCAGCCAAACAGTGAGCGTGCCCGAAGCGAATTCCCTCCGGCAACAGGAAAGCCCCGACGCGCTGGGGGCGTATCCACTCATCGGCCCGGATGATCCCCCACCCTACTCGACCTTCAATGACGGCGGCGGCGCGCCCCTGCTCCTGGTGTGCGACCATGCCAGCCGCGCTTTCCCCCGCTCCATGCATCAACTGGGGGTGGCCGACTGGGTGCTGGACAAACACGTCGCCTGGGATATCGGCTCGGACCTGCTGACCAAATGCCTGGCCAGGCACCTGGATGCGCCAGCCGTACTCGCCAACTACTCGCGGCTGATCGTCGACCTCAATCGCAAGCTGCACGATCCCTCCGCTTTCATCAAGGTCAGTGACGGCATCGCCATTCCCGGCAACCTCGACATCAGCCCGGACGAGCGGGAGCAGCGCATTCAGTCTTTTTTCAACCCCTACCACGCGGCGATCGAACGCCGGCTCGAGGCGTTCCGCGCCGGCGGCATCGTGCCGGCACTGATCTCGATACATACCTGCACCCCGGTCTTCAACCGCATTGTGCGCCAGATGCACATCGGCATCATGTGGGACAAGGACCCGAGGATTCCGCGGCCGCTGATGGATCGCCTCGCGCAATTCGACGGCATTTCACTGGGTGACAACGAGCCCTACTCGGGCCGCCACCCACGGGATTTCACCGTCGACTTCCACGCCGAGCGCNNGGGATTTCACCGTCGACTTCCACGCCGAGCGCACGGGCCTGCCCTGCGTGGGTATCGAGGTGCGCCAGGACCTCGTCGACACGCCGGAAGGCGCCGAGCACTGGGCTGGACTGTTGGGTGAGGCCCTGCAGGACGTGTTGACTGACCCGTCCATTTTTGCCATCCGGCCCGACCGCGACCCTGAACGGGACCGCGCGCATTGAGCCGGCGCAAGATATTCGCGGCATGAATGCTCGCGGCCACCGTCTGCGGGCAGTCATTTGTAGTATGTTTAGGATAAGGCTTATTGACGCGATCAGGGGCCTGCCCGCCGCGACCGACCCCGGTTTTCGCGAGGCCCTGAGCGGCGAATATCCAATTGACCACCAAACAACGAATATATAGAGTGTGCATTCGCCAAATTTCCCGACCTTAATCCGAAGCAATCGAGAATCAAGTATGTCCAGCAAATACCGAACTTCCATCCTGCCAGGTCTCGGCGCACTCGTGCTGTCCACGACCCTCGCGGGATTCCCGTCGAGCGCCTCGGCGGCCACGGTGGATGAAATTTCAGCGGCCGGTGAGGCCCGCACCAACGCCGCCGCAGCCGACCAGCAACGCATCGATGCCATCGCCAGCCAGATCGACCAACTGGTGGTCGATTACACTTCCGTCATCAAGGTCGTCGACGGCCTCAAGGTGTACAACAGCCTCTTGCAGAGGCAGGTCACCAACCAGGAACAGGAGATGGTCGCGCTGCGGGAGTCCATTGACAACGTGGCGCTCATCGAGCGGCAGATCGTGCCGCTGATGACCCGCATGCTCGATTCGCTCGAGGAGTTCATCGCGCTCGACACCCCCTTCCTCGTGAAGGAGCGAAACGATCGTCTGCTGCGCCTGCGCGACATGATGGAACGTTCGGACGTGACCGCGGCGGAGAAATTCCGGCGCGTACTGGAAGCCTACTCCATCGAAAACGACTATGGCCGCACCATCGAAGCCTACAAGGGCACGGTCGAGATCGAGGGCCGCCCGCAGGAAGTGGATTTCCTGCGCATTGGCCGGGTCTCCCTGACCTACCAGTCCGTAGGCGGTCAGCACACGGGCGGCTGGGACAGCGCTACCCGGCAGTGGGTGGAACTGTCCCCTGAAACCTACAAGGCGCAGGTGGCCGACGGCCTGAAGATTGCGCGTAAACAGGTGGCACCGGATCTCATCGTCATTCCGGTCACTGCGGCAGCGGGGGTGGCACAATGATCAGGCATGCACGCAATATCATTTGCACGCTGGCACTGGCGCTGGCCACCGGCGCACCAGCGATGGCGGCCGAGGCGGTCAATCTCGACGAGTTGCTGCAACAGGTTGCCACCGGGCGCGTCAAGGACGCCCAGCAAGCCGAAGAGCGCATTGCGCAATTCCGGCGCGACCGCGCCAATCAGCAGCGGCTGCTGCAGGAAGCGCGCAACGAGCAGGCCCGCGAGGAGCGCCGGTCCGATCAGCTGGAGCAGACCTTCGAGCAGAATGACGAGCGCATCATGGAACTGGAGCGCGCTCTGCAGGAGCGCCTGGGCGACCTGAAGGAACTGTTCGGCGTGCTGCAGCAGGCCGCGGGCGATGCCATCGGCCAGTTCGACACTTCCATTACGCAGACGCAGTTCGGCGCGCGCTCCGAATTCCTCACCGAGTTCGCGGCCAAGATGGGACAGACCAACCGCATGGCATCGATGCAGGAAATCGAGCGCCTGTGGTTCGAGCTGCAGCGGGAGATGACCGAGACCGGCAAGGTCGTGCGCTTCCCGACCACGGTCGTCAGCGCCACCGGTGAGGAAGAAACCCGCGACGTCATTCGCATCGGCACCTTCAACCTGGTCTCGGACGGCAAGTACCTCGAGTACATCCCGGAAACCGGCCGGGTGGTGGAGCTGGTGCGTCAGCCGCAGGGCCGTTACCTGAGCCGCGTCGAGGACCTGGACGAGGCCAGCGATGGCCTGCACCCCGTCGGCCTCGACCCGACCCGCGGGCAACTGCTGTCGCTGCTGGTGCAGTCGCCGAGCCTGATGGAGCGCATCGCCCAGGGCAAGGTGGTCGGCTACGTGATCATCGCGCTGGGCATCGTGGGCATCGCCATTGCGATCTGGCGCCTGCTGGCACTGGCCGCCATCAGCACCAAGGTGCGCGCCCAGGTTCAGCGACCCGGACAGCCCGGCAACAATCCCCTGGGGCGCGTACTCAAGGTGTACACCGACAACCCCGGCACGGACGTGGAATCGCTGGAGCTCAAGCTGGGTGAGGCCATCCTGAGAGAGACACCGGCCCTGAACGCGATGCTGCCGTTCCTGAAGATCATCTCGGTGGTCGCGCCGCTGCTCGGGCTGCTGGGCACCGTGACGGGCATGATCATGACCTTCCAGGCCATCACGCTCTACGGCGCGGGCGATCCAAAACTGATGGCCGGCGGCATCTCGACCGCGCTGGTCACCACCGTGCTCGGCCTGGTCGTCGCCATTCCCACCGTCTTCCTGCACACCCTGGTCGCCAGCCGCGCGCGGCGGTTGACCCAGATCCTGCAGGAGGAGGCCGCGGGCATTCTGGCGGAGCGCGCAGAGGGCCAGATGGCCAGCGTGTAAGGGCATCGCATGGACCTGATCTACTACTACTTTCCGGCACTCGAAACCATCCGCGATTTTTTCGAGCTGGGCGGAGACGTGCTGGTCGTGATCGGGCTGCTGGTGCTGTTCATGTGGGCGCTCATCATCGAGCGCCTCATCTACATCCGCGTCGGCCACCGCAGGGCGGTCCGGGACGCCGTCAACATCTGGGAGCAGCGCACGGACCATTCCTCGTGGAAAGCCCACCAGATTCGTGTGCGGCTCATCTCCATCGTGGTCAGCCACCTGGAGAAGAACATCGCGCTGATCCAGACCTGCGTGGCCCTGTGCCCCCTGCTGGGGCTGCTGGGCACCGTGACCGGCATGATCGAGGTGTTCGAGGTCATGGCGATCTCCGGCTCGGGCAACCCCCGCTCGATGGCGTCCGGCGTGTCCAAGGCGACCATCCCCACCATGGCGGGCATGGTGGCGGCGCTGTCGGGGGTGGCCATGAGCGCCTACCTGCAGCGCAAGTCCAGCAGCGAACGTGAACTGATCAGCGACCACCTGGTCGTATCCCATCAATAGGCGGCAATTTGCCGGAGTGAGTTTATGAAGCAGTTTTTCCAACAGACGCAGGCCGAAGAAGAGTCGGAAATCAACATCACGCCCATGCTGGACGTGGTGTTCATCATGCTGATCTTCTTCATCGTGACCGCGTCCTTCGTCAAGGAGGCCGGCATCGACGTGAACCGGCCCGATGCCGCCACCGCCGTGAAGCAGGAGAAGGCCAACATCCTCATCGCGATCGGACCCAACAACGATATCTGGATCGACCGGCGCCAGGTCGACATCCGCTCCGTGCGGCCCAACATCGAGCGCCTGCACGCCGAGAACCCGCAGGGCTCGGTGGTGATCCAGGCCGACAAGGAATCCAAGACCGACACGCTGGTCCAGGTCATGGACGCCGCCCGGCTGGCCGGCGTGTTCAACGTCTCGATCGCGGCGCAGGAGCAATAGGTCGGCCCCATGGCGACATCGGTCATCACCGAAACCCTGATCAACCGGCACGGTAGCAACCTGCCGCGACTGCTCATCGGCCTGGTGGTTGGCCTGGCCGTCACACTGTTCCTGTTCTGGCTGATGCAATACATGATCGAGATTGCCGACCGCAGCCTGGACGAGAGCAGGCGCGGCAGCCTGGTGGACTTCGTGCGCGTGGAGCGCGACGAGAGCATCCAGCGCCGGCAGCTCAAGCCTAAGAAGCCACCTCCGCCGGAAGCGCCGCCGCCCCAGCCGCCGACTCCGCAGCTGGATAACCTGGATCCGACAGCCGAGAAGATCGCCATCGCCCCGGTCCCGGTGACCACGGACATCGAAATGACCGGCGGCTTCAGCCTCGGCGTCGGTGAGGGCGACTACCTGCCCATCGTGAAGGTGGCGCCGATCTATCCCCAACGGGCACTGAGCCGCGGTATCGAGGGCTTCTGCGTGGTGCAATACACCGTGACTCGCCAGGGGACCACCCGTGATCCCTTCGTGGTGGATGACCAGTGCACCTCCAGCCTGTTCCACCGGGCGTCCCTGCAGGCGTCGCTCAAGTTCAAGTATAAGCCGCGCGTCATCGATGGCGAGGCCGTCGAGGTGCGTGGTGTGCAGAACAAGTTCACCTACGAGATCACCGAAGACTAGGCCCGATGAAATTGGCAATCGAACGGCGGACTTGCGCCGCAATGATCTTCTCTGCACTCCTCCTGCTGAGTGCCTCGGGCGCCGCATTCGCGCAGGAGGATAGCAAGCGCAAGACCAAGCAGACCGTGGCCATGAGCCAGCAGGTGTACGAGAAACTCACCGAGGTGCAGGAACTGGTCGAGGCCAAGAACTATGCGGGCGGCCACGCCGCCATCCGGGATTTGCAGCAGCGCAAGGGACTCACCCCCTACGAGGTGGCACAGATCTGGAACCTGACCGGTTACACCTACTACCTCGAGGAGCGGTACCAGCAGGCCATCAACGCTTACCGCAATGTGCTGCGACAGGAGGAACTGCCCGAGGCGCTGCAGCAGAGCACGCTGAAAACGCTGGCGCAACTGCAGTTCACGGTGGAGAACTACCAGGGCGCGTTGCAGACCATCCGGGAGCTGATGGCGCTGGTCCCGGAACCGAGCGCGGACATATACATGCTGCTCGGCCAGGCGTATTTCCAGATGGGCAATTACCGGGAGGCGCTGGAGCCGATCCGCACCGCGGTCGAAATGTACAAGCAACAGGGCCGGACACCACGTGAGAACTGGCTGCTGCTGCTGCGCGTGTGCTATTACGAGCTCGGCGATTTCCCCAGCATGATCGGCGTGTTGAAAGAACTGATCACGCACTACCCGAAGGACACCTACATCCTGACCCTGGCCGGCGTCTACAGCGAGCTGGGCGACACCAAGAAACAACTGGCACTGGTCGAAGTGCTCTACGAGAAGGGCCATGTCCGCAACAGTTCGCACCTGGTGAACCTCGCCAACCTCTATCTGCTGCACGAAACGCCGTACAAGGCCGCCGTGCTGCTGGAAAAGGAAATCGCGGACAAGCGGGTGGAGAAGAACGTGCGCAACCTGAGGCTGCTGTCCCAGGCCTGGTACACGGCGCGCGAAGACCGCAAGGCCATCCCCCCCCTGCGCGAGGCGGCCGAGATGTCGGACGACGGCGAACTGTTCGTGCGCCTGGCGCAGTCGCACCTGAACCTGGAGCAGTGGGACGAGGCCGCCAGGGCCATTCAGCGCGGCCTGCGGCTCGGCGGGATCGACCGCTCGGACACGGCCAACATCATGCTGGGCATGGCCCTGTTCAACCAGAAGAAGCTGGACCTGGCACGCGCTGCTTTCGAGAAGGCCATGACCGACCGCCGCAGCCGGCGCACGGCCCAGCAGTGGATCAGCTACGTGGACAGTGAAAAGCGTCGGGTCGAGCTGATGGAGCAGGAGCTTCCCACCATGCAACCCCGCCAGCTGGACGACATCCTGAAGGCCAATCCGCGGAGCGGCTGAAGCCCCGGCATCCAGGCAGCGTGCGGGCCGCTCGGGTTCACCTCATGCCCCCGAAACATTCCAACCGCCGATGGCGCATGGCCGGCCGGCCTCCGGCAGCCGAAACCCCGTTGCAGGCCCACCGCCGATGACCGAAATTGCAGCGCTGAAGATGGGCCACCTGTTATGCCTCGTCTACTGGCTGGGCGCAGACCTGGGCGTGTTCTATGCCAGCTACGCGGTCACCAACGAGCGGCTGAGCCGCGAGGCCCGGCTCACGGCCGCGCGCACGCTGTTTGCTCTCGACCTGGCACCGCGCGTCTGCATGACGCTGATGCTGCCGTTTGGCGTACACCTATCGGTGCGTCTCGGGTTGCTGCCCGCGCCAAACTGGGTGGTGCCCGTCACCTGGCTGCTGTGCCTGGGCTGGTTGGCGATGGTGCTGACCCTGCACGCCGCCAAGGCAACGCGCGCGGCGCGCCTGCTTACACCTCTGGACTTCGGTTTCCGACTGGCGCTGATTGCCGCCCTCGCGGCCATTGGAGGTTACAGTCTGGTGGCCGCGCAACCCCTCGTCCTGCCGTGGGTGGGCTTGAAGCTGTTGGTTTTCGGGGCGCTGGTGCTGGCGGGCGTGCTGATCCGAATCCGACTGCGGCCTTTCGGGCCGGCTTTCGCCCGGCTGGCCCGGGATGAGATGGCGCCCGGGGATCATCTCACCATCCGGCGCAGCCTGGCCGGCACCCGCCCCTTCGTTCTCGTCATCTGGCTTGGCCTGCTGGTGGAGACGGCGCTGGGCCTGCACCTGATTCGCTTTTAGCCCCAGCCCCTGATGCCGACCAGCACCCATGCACTTACTGGCCCGCGCGTACCTGATCTGCCTGGCCGGCCTCGCCGGGATGCCATCGTCCTCCGCAGCTGCTGAAGGACACGGGCCGGTGGATTCCTGGACCTGGGTGACGGTCGGTGTGGCAGACCTCGACGAGGCGCTGTCGCTGTGGACCGCTGCGCTGGGCTTCGAGGTGGCGGGCTCCCACGCCGGGCCCGATCCGGGTCTGGAGCGCTTCTGGGGGCTCGCGTCCGGGCGGATCGCGCGCCAGGCGCTGCTGCGCACGGCTGGCCAGGAGGCGGGCATGCTGCACCTGGTGGAGTTCCGGGAAGCCGGCGCCCCGGTGCGGGACGGGGCCGAGGTGTTCGACCTGTGTCCCAAGAACCTCGACATTTACACCGACGACCTGCCACGGCGCATGCGCGAACTGCAAGCCGCCGGCTGGGTGTTCCGCAACTCCGCATACAGCGAAGTGACCGCGCCCAACGGGGTCCGGTTCAGGGAAATACACCTGCCCGCGCACGACGGCCTCAACATCGTGCTGCTGCAATTGCTGGATTCATCTCCTGCCATCCCGGCCACTGGCTACGCCGGGGTCGGGCCGCTGATCGCGATCGTGGCGGATGCTGCCGCAGAGAAGGCTTTTCACCGCGAGGTTCTGGGCCTCGAACTGCTCGGCGACAATCGGCTGGACGGCCCGGAGATCGAGCGCATGATTGGCCTGCCGCCCGGTGCTGCACTGGATGTCAGTATCTGGGGCCGCGCCGGCCGACCCATGGGCCAGGTGGAGGTCATCGAGTACCAGGGCACCTCCGGAGCTGACCGCTACCCACGCGCCGTGCCCGGGGCCCGCGGCATCCTGCAGATCACCTACCGGGCCGCCGGGCTGGATCCGGTCCGGCTGCGGCTCGAGGCCGCCGGCGTGCCGTATACCGACGGCACGCTGGAGGCGGCACTGCTGGGTAGCGCTCGGGTCCTTTCATTCGCCACGCCCGCGGGCTTGCGTATCGACGTTATGGCGGCGGACTGAGGTCATTCGCCGGCTAACGGTACCTCCCGACGGAATGACGATCCCGTCTCAGCAGTGGCTGACCGGCCCGGCGCGCGACGACATCATCGGCGGGTTCCCAGCCCGCTTCAGCCGTAGCGGCCCTCGATGTAATCCGCGGTCTCCTGGTGCCGCGGGGTGACGAACATCTCCGCGGTGTCGGTGTGCTCGATGACCTTGCCGAGCAGCATGAAGATGCACTCCTCGCTGGCGCGCCGGGCCTGGGCCATGTTGTGGGTGACGATCAGGATGGTGTAGCGCCCGCGCAGCTCCCAGATCAGCTCCTCCACCGCCTCCGTGCCCCGGGGGTCGAGGGCCGAGCACGGCTCGTCCATCAACAGCACACCGGGCTTGACCGGCAGCAGCCGGGCGATGCACAGCTTCTGCTGCTCCTCCAGCGACAGCGCGGTGGCCTTGTGGTCCAGCCGATCCTTGACCTTGTCCCACAACACGACCTGGCGCAGCGCATCTTCCAGCACCTCCTCGCGTTCGGCGCGGCTCTTGCGGCGCCCCCCCGCGTGCAGGTCGTAGCCGAACAACACGTTGTCCCGGACGGAAATCGGCAAAGGGTTAGGGCGCTGGAAGACCATGCCAACCTGCTGGCGCACCTGCACCAGTTCCACCTCCGGCGCGTAGATGTCGTGCCCCAGTACATCGACCGAGCCGGTAATGCGCACGTAACCGAGCCGTTCGTTGATGCGGTTGACGCTGCGCAGCAGGGTGCTCTTGCCGCAGCCTGACGGGCCGATCAGCGACGTGATCATGCCGTGGCGGATCTCCAGGTCGACGTCGAACAGCGCCTGGAAGGTGCCGTACCAGAGGTTCAGCTTGCGCGTCCGGATGGCCAGTTCGGTCCCGCCGGCGGCGTCCATCAACCGAACCTCCCTTCCACGTAATCGCGGGTCCGGGCGTCGCGCACCTCGCCGGTGAACAGGTCCTCTGTGGCCCCGATCTCAACGCAGCGGCCCTCGAGGAAAAATGCCGTGCGGTCGGCCAGGCGGCGCGCCTGCTGCACCAGGTTGGTCACCAGGATGATGGTGATCTCCTGCCGCAGCTCCTTCAGCACGTCCTCGATGCGCATGGTGGTGACCGGGTCCACGGCAATCGAGAACTCGTCCAGCATCAACAGCTCCGGCTCCTGCGAGAGGGCCCGCGCGATGGTCAGCCGCTGCTGCTGACCGCCGGACAGCAGGCTGCCGAGCGAATCCAGCCGGTCCTTGACCTCGTCCCACAGCGCCGCGCGCTGCAGGCAGCGCTCCACGATGACGTCGAGTTCGGCCGGGTCCTTCTGTCCCGCCAGCCGGGGCGCCAGGGCCACGTTGTCGTAGATGGACAGGGGCAACCCGACCGGCAGCGGGAACACCACCCCGATCCTTCGCCGCAGCCCGTACACATTGCGGATTCTGGAAGTATCCACGCCATTGAAGCGGACCTCGCCCCCGACTTCCATGTCAGGATTGAAGAGATCCATGCGGTTGACCGCTTTCAGAAATGAGGTCTTGCCGGCATTGGCGGGACCGATGATGCCGAAGATCTCGTGCTCGCGAACCTCGAGGTTGACGTCGCTGAGCGCGGCAGTGCCACCGTAGCGAATGGACAGGTCCGTGACCTGCAGCTTGGGCAGCGCCATGCTCGCGGCGCCCTCTGAGGTATCGGGCGTGGCCGTCACCACCGTTTTCTCCCGCGCAGGTACATGCGCAAGGCAATGGACAGACTGTTCATGGCCAGCACCATGCAAATCAGGACCAGTGCAACGCCAAATGGCAGTTCCTCGGGCATGCCCGGAACCTGCGTGGAGACGACGAACAGGTGCAGCGACAGGGCCATGGTCTGGTCGAACACGCTCTGGGGCAGGAACGGCAGGAAGAACGCCGCGCCGGTGAACATGATGGGCGCGGTCTCGCCCGCGGTGCGGGACACCTCGAGGATCACGCCGGTCAGGATGCCGCTGACGGCGTTGGGCAGCACCACCCGGCGGATGGTCTGCCAGCGGGTGGCGCCCATGTTCCAGCAGGCCTCGCGGAACGCCTGCGGCACCGCCTGCAGCGACTCGCGGGTGGCCACGATCACCACCGGCAGGGTCATGATGGCCAGCGTGAGGCTGGCGGCGAGGATGCTGGTGCCGAAGCGGAAGAAGATCACGAACGCGCCGACCCCGAACAGCGCGTGCACGATCGACGGCACGCCGGCCAGGTTGATGATGGCCAGGTTGATGGCCCGCGTGAACCAGTTGTCGGGCGCGTATTCGCTGAGGTAGATGGCGGCCGCCACGCCCAACGGCACCGAGGCCAGCAGCGCCACGAGAACCAGGAATATCGTGCCCAGCAGGGCCGGAAAGATGCCGCCGGCAGTCATGCCGTTGGTGGGGCTGGTGAACAGGAATTCGAACGAGATGATCGGCCCGCCCTTGTAGACCAGCGTGCCGAGGATCAGCAGCACCGGCAGCACCAGCAGGCCGGTCATGGCGCCCAGCAGCAAGCGCACCAGCATCTCGTTGCGCGCGTTCCTGCGGTTGAGCGGGCTGGCGTCGAACATGTCCGGCTACCCCCGACGCACGCCACGCACCACGAGGTCCGCGGTGAGGTTGATGATGAACGTCACGACGAACAGGAAGATGCCGATGGTGAACAGCGCCTCGTAGTGGTCGGAGCCCACCGCGGTCTCGCCCAGTTCGGCGGCGATGGTGGCGGTCAGCGCACGCACGGAATCGAATATGCTGGTGGGAATGTTGATCGAATGCCCGGTCGCCATCAGTACCGCCATGGTCTCGCCGAACCCCCGGCCCACGCCGAGCAGCACCGCACCCAGCAGCCCGTTCCGCGCGGCCGGCAGCACCACCTTGTAGATGACCTGCCAGCGGGTGGCGCCCATGGCCTCGGCCGCTTCCCGGTAGCGGTCCGGCACGGCCTTGAGCGCATCCTCGGCAATCGAGGTCATGATCGGGGCCGCCATCAGGCCCAGGATGACCCCGGCATTCAGCACGTTGAGGCCGATCGGCACGTTGAAGGTCTGGATGATGATGGGGTTCATGATCGCGAGCCCGATGAAGCCCCACACCACCGAGGGGATGGCGGCCAGCAATTCCACGGTCACCTTCAGATACTCGCGGGTCTTGCCGCTCGCGAACTCGGCGATGAACACCGCGGCCCCGAGGGAAAACGGGATGGCCACCAGCATCGCCAGCCCGGTGACGCTGGCGGTGCCCGCGATCAGCGCCAGGATGCCGTAAGTGGGGTTGCCCTCCGAGGTCGGCCGCCAGTTGGGCGACAGGAAAAACTCCTTGAAACTGAACTCACCCAGCAGGAAGCCGAAGCCCTCCTTGCTGATGAAGACGAAGATGCCGATGATGAACACGATCGCCGAGATGCCGCCGATGAACACCGCGATCTGCACCGCCTTGTCGATGTACCAGTCGCGATTCAGGCGGTCGAAATCGGCCGCCGGGTCGGCGGCCTGAAGCGCTCGCGGCTTACTGGCCCCCACCGGATCAGCTGGCATGTTCGCCAGCCAACATGGTCACCAGCTCCGTGAGCATCTGGCGCAGATAGCGGTAGTGGGCCGCCAGGTCGGCCCCCTCCACCTCGCCCAGATCCCAGTCCAGGCCCGAGGTGTGAAACGGCAGGCGCCCGATGTGATCGCCAAAATGACCCTGCAGGCTGATGACCAGGTCAAAATCGGCAATGTCGTGGCGGATGGCCTCCAGCGGCTCGGTCTCGAGATCGTCCGCGGGCAGGCCCGTGCTGTCGAGGAAGTCCTTGAGATGGCCCGACACCAGGTCCGAGCGTCCCGGCGTCGCGCACTTGAACAGGCCCGTTTCCGGGTACAGCTTGTGGCCGATGGCGACCGCCAGCTGGCCCAGGCCGGCGCCCGGACGGTCGAGAAAGAGCACGCGATGCACCTTGGGCAGTTTGCGCACCCCGCGCACCGAGTACACCGTCTGGTCGCAGATATTCTTGGCCTGGTCGGCCGTGCGTTTGAACAGGTTGAGTATGACGAACACCGCCATCATCGTGCGCCCGTCCATGCGCTCGTCGGCCGCAAACAGGGCTTCGTAAATACCATCCATCCTGGCGCGAATGCGTTTCACCGCCTGCATGGCGGCGATCGCCTGTTCCGCGTTGTTGTCCCGAAACGCCTCGCGCGACCGGGTGAGGATGTCCAGGGCCTCGTCCGCCAGGGTATCGATGTCGCCTGCGAACTGCTCGGGCACCGGGCCGTCGAGCTGCATCGCCTCACGGCAGATGGTCACCGCGTAATCGCCGATGCGTTCCAACGCGACATTGACGCGGATGGTGGACGCCATCTCTCGCAGGTGGCCGGCGCTGGGCAGGTGGCGGGCAATGAAAGCGTGGCACAGGCGGTCGCACTCGCGCGACTCCCGGTTGATGGGGTGGTCGCGCAACACGGTGGCGTAGGCCAGGCGCTGGTCGTGGATGAACAGAACTTTCTTGGCGTCACGCAAAGCCTGCTCAACGTCCTCGCCCATCGACCAGACCCAGTCGCGAATATGCAGCAGGTCGGCTTCCAGGCGTTCTTCGTAATGGCTCATGGTTGGAACTCCGCTCAGCCCCATGGATACGGCCGGGAACGACGCCCGGTCGACGGCGGCCGGCCCATTTATCGGTATGGGGCAGAACCGCTGGCGCAACAAACGCTCGGCTGCCCGTGCCTCCACTTCCGGAGACAGGGGCATGTTACGCGGCCGGCTGCCGAGCGTAAACCTAGCCGCAGGTCACCTGCCGCGCCGGCGCGTATCCCTTGGCAAGGATAATGCACTGGCCGGCATCGCTCTTGATCCAGTTCAGGTATTCGCCCACCTTGCCGGACGGCTCACCGTTGGTGTACATGAGCAGCGGACGGGCGATGGGATAACTGCCGTCACTGGCCGTGGCCACCGTGGGTGTAACGCAACCCTCGCCCTCCGGCTTGATGATGCAGGCCATCTGGACGTGATCCGTGGCATAGGCCAAGCCGCTGTAGCCGATGGCACAGGGCGTCTTTTCGACCAGGTCGACCACGTCCTTGGAGCCGTGCATGTCCCGCGTGCCGAGGCGGAAATCGCCCCTTTTGCCCAGTACCGTCTCGCGGAAGTAGGCATAGGTGCCGGAATTGTTCTGCCGGCTGACCACCACGATTTCCTGATCCTGGCAACCGGGAACCTCGACGCCCAGATCGGTCCAGTGGGTGTAGCTTCCGCCGTCGCCGTAAATTTCCGCCAGTTGCGCGATGCTCAGTTCACCCGCCGGGTTGGCGGCATGCAGATACACTGCCAGCGCGTCGTAACCCACCACGTGCTCGCGGGGATCCTGGCCGGTCTGTCGGGCGAGGTCGAGTTCGCGGTCTTTCATGGTCCGGCTGGAGTTGGCAATGTCGACCGTACCGTTGATCATGGCCGCAATGCCGGTACCCGAGCCGCCGCCGCTGACCGCCACCGCCACGGAGGGGTCGACGTCCTTGTAGGCCTCGGCCCACGCCTGGGCGACGTTGACCAGCGTGTCCGAGCCCTTGTTCTGAATCACTTCGCGTTGCTGGCCGCCGCCGCAGGCCAGCAAGCCGGCGCCGGCAAGGGCGGCCAAAAACACATTCGGAAGGAAGCGGTTGGACATGGAGATCTCCTGATGCATGAGCTGGCATGCATAAGCTAAGGGCAAAGTGTGACAGTATTGTGACAACCGGCGGTTGAAGTGCCCGATCCCGGACGAGCGCTCTGCCGAGCCCCTTACGCGCCGAACACTCCAACGCGAAAGATCCACTTCCACGGTCCGTTCATGGGTGCATGCGGGCCAGTACCCGACGGATGAATTCCGCCCCGGTCTGGCGCGGCATGGAACCGTTACGGCAGGCCCGTTCGCTGAAACCGCCCCCGTCCGCCACGGCGGTCGCCCGCGCGGAACAGATCAACGCGGGCACAGGGTCCGCGGTGTGGAAGCCCGTGTTGCTGTCGGTGGTATGGTCGGCTGCCACGGCGAGCAGCAATTCACGGCCCACGACCACGGACAGCGCGGTGTCCAGGCGCTCGAGGAAGTCGCGTTTGAGTCCCGGCTGGCGATCGTGCGCACAGACGTCCGGCGCCTTGATGTGCACGAACACCAGATCATGCGCGGGCAGTGTATCCAGCGCCGTGCGTAGCTTGGCATCCAGATCGGTGTCGATGTCGCCGGTGAAACGCGGATCGGCAGGTGTCGCGAACCCGAACAGGCGCCCCAGCCCGCGCACCGTGTTGCAGCCCGTGACCACGGCGGCCCGCAAACCTGCACGCACGATGTGGTTGTCGAAGCGCCGCACCAGGCCCGCCCCGCGGGTTATCAGCCCGTTGGCCGGCGGCAGGCCCCGCACCGCGCGCTCGCGGTTGATGGCATGGTCCTTCAGCTGCTCATGCGCCAGCCGGATGAATGCATTCAGGCGACCGGCGGTGAACTCTGCGCCGGGATGACGGCCACGGCTGGGCAGCAAGGGTACGGGTAGCGCCACGTCACCAGGGTCGGTGTCGGTGATGTCGGCATCCAGGCCCGGACCGGACAGCACCAGGGCGGCGCGGTGCTGTTCGGTCGGGTGCAGCGCCGCCGATACCCCGTGGCCGAGGTCCACGTCTGCGAAGCCGGCCGCGAGTTCGGCCGCACCCTGCCGGATCCGGCCTGCGCGTCGGTCCAGCACCACGCAGTTGTCGGCGCCGCCGGCCAGGGTCGCGAAATTCGCGCGCAGCGCCATGTCGCCGTCTCTCATGGGCAGCCCCAGGCCAGCCGCTTCCACCGGCCCACGCTGCAGCCAGCCGGCCTGCTCCGGGGCCAGTCCAAGCAGCATGCCGGCGCCGGAATTGGTGCTTGGCAGTTCACCGCCACCGATCGGGTCCACGAGGCCACAGGAGCCCGCGTTGGCCAGCCGATCGAGGTTGGGCGTCGCCGCAGCCTCCAGTGGGGTCCGTTTTCCAAGCGCGGTAACGGGCAGATCCCCGAGGCCGTCGATGATCAACACCAATGCGTGCATCAGCGAGTCAGCCGCGGCACGAGTTCCTGCCAATGCCGCTCCAGGGCCTTCTTCCCCAGGCGCCTGATCGCGCCCTCGAACACTTCGGCGGGATCGGAATCGAAGCGCCGCGCCAGTTCCTCGTTGATGGCGGCGATCACCCGGTACACGGTCGTTTCGCGCTCGTCGTTGGTGATGATCGCCGCATCCTCCCGATCGGCCTCGGACAGCAGGTAGGACTGCAGCTGCCAGATGGAATTGAAGTTATCGAGGTAACGCTTCACATGCCGCCTGGGTTCGCGCCGACTGCGCCCACGCAGACGGGATTTCAGTTCATCGGGCCTCAACACGGCCAGGGTCACGTGCACGGCCACCGCGTTGCTGTCCGCGGGCAATCGCCGGATCAGGCCCGGCAGCACATGGACGCCCTCCAGGATAATGGCGACGCTCTCCCGCACCGCCCGCTGCAACACGGCCTCGCAGGGAACCGACAGCAGTTCCGCCTGGCTGCGAAAGCCCTCGGCCACCAACTGGTCGGAATTCTGCGCCTGTCCGCCGCGGGCCGGCAATTTACGCCAGGCTTCGAACGAGGACTGGTGCAGCACGGGCAACAGGCGCTCCGGCACCATCATGCGCATGACTTCGCGCAGGATGTCGGTGGACTGCGTGCGCACGATTTCCAGGCGATGGGCAATCTCGGTGGCGATCGAACTCTTGCCGCTGCCGACGGCACCGCCGATCAACACCAGCAGAGGGGATTCTTCACGCTGAAAATCCGACCACACGAGGTAGCGCCGGGCGGCCTTCTTGCCAACCTCCTGGGCCAGGCAGAGCCAGGTCAGCAAGCCCAGTTCATCGGTATCGATGGACTGCACGCCATGGGCCAGCAACTGGTCATAGATCATCGCGGTGATGCGTTCGGCACGCGCATCGCGAATGCCGCTGGCCTGCAGGAAGCGCTCGTGACGGCCCCGGGAGAAAGCGCTGACGTTTCCGGATTGGCCGCGCACCAGAATCCGGGCCGGACCCGCCGACGGCGACCGGTAAAGCTTCACGACGCTGTCATCGCCGAGTTCTCGCAGCTTCTCCAGGACCCGGCGGCGCAGCTCGTCGTTGGAAACCTCCCCCATATCGGCCAGGTCATTGCGCACCGACGTGGCCAGCGCGAACGCGTCGTCGAAAGTGAGGCCGGCATCCAGCAAGGCGCGGGTCAGGATGCCGCGCAGGAAAGGCACCCGCGTATTCTCCTGCGCGTTGATGACGAACGTCTTCAAATCACTCCACCCCGCTGCCGAGTGCCGGCGCCGGCCCATGCTAACACGATGCACCCCGATGCTGGCACGGCCGAAACACGGGTTGCCACCGGCTGATCCAGAGCACGTCGCGGGCCCCACCCTATGCTATGGTTAGCGCCGGTTCGAGCCGCAGGTCGAAGCTCGCAGGGGATCGCCGGTGCCGGGCATGTTTCAAACCGCTGAACTGGGACAGACGCTCTCGAAGAATGCGTTCAAACGCAGCGAGCTGCAGCTGCGGGAACGTTTGCTGGCGCTGCAGCAGGACTTGCGCCGCGCGGGCGAATCCGCCCTCCTGATCGATTTCGCCGGAGTGCGGGGCGCCGGCAAGGGCACCTCCACCAACCTGCTCAACAAATGGATGGACAATCGCTGGATCGAGACCCACG
This sequence comes from Lysobacterales bacterium, assembly GCA_011773845.1. GTDB lineage: Bacteria > Pseudomonadota > Gammaproteobacteria > Xanthomonadales > SZUA-36 > WVWV01. The sequence continues at coordinate 106,243 of WVWV01000033.1, forward strand.
CCTACTCCGAGCCGTCCGACGAGGAGCGCGAGCGACCGCGGCGCTGGCGTTTCTGGCGCGATCTGCCCGCCCGGGGCACCATCGGCATCTTCCTCAGCGGGCGCTACTCCCGTCCCCTGCTCGAATACGTCTATGGCGAGAGCACGCTGGAGGCGTTCAACCACCAGCTGGCGCAGATCAAGGCCTTCGAAAAGATGCTCGCTGATGACGGCGCGCTGATCACCAAGTTCTGGATGCACATCAGCCGCGATGTCCAGCGCGAGCGCCTGGAGAAACTGGCCGAAGACCCCCTGCAGAACTGGCGTATCTCGCCCGAGGACTGGACCCACCTGGAGTTGTACGACCGCTTCGTGGACGCCGCCGAGCACCTCATCGCGTATACCAATACCGGCCAGGCGCCCTGGGAGATCGTCGAGGGCACGGACTACCATTTCCGCAGCATACGGGTCGGCAACGTCCTGGCGGAGTCCCTGGAGCGGCACCTCAGCCAGCACCAAATTCGCCGCAAATACGCCGCGGAAATCGAACAGGAGCGGCGCGACCTGGCCGTCCCGGCGGCCCGCGACAAGGACGGCAGCCCCGCCACCATCATGCAGGGCCTGAATCTGTCACTCACGCTCGACAAGCACCGCTACCAGGGCCAGCTCGAGACCTTGCAGGCCCGCCTGAGCACGCTGCACCAGCAAGCCGTGCGCCAACGGCTGACCACCATACTGGTGTTCGAGGGGCCCGACGCGGCCGGCAAGAGCGGCGCCATCCGGCACCTCACCGATCCACTGGAGGCACACACCTACAAGGTTTACCCGTTCTCGGCGCCGACCGACGAGGAGCTGGCGCACCACTACCTGTGGCGGTTCTGGCGCCGCCTGCCGCGCGCCGGGCGCGTGACCATCTTCGACCGCAGCTGGTACGGGCGCGTATTGGTGGAACGCATCGAGGGTTTTGCCAACGACCTGGAGTGGCGCCGCGCATGGTCGGAGATCAACAACTTCGAGCAGCAGCTGGTCGAGCACGGCATCGTGCTGCTGAAGTTCTGGATTCACATCAGCGAGGACGAGCAGCTGCGCCGCTTCCGGGCCCGGGAGTCAACCCCGCACAAGCAGTGGAAGCTGACCGACGAGGATTGGCGCAATCGCGAGAAGTGGGACCAGTACGAACTGGCGGCCCACCACATGATCCAGAACACCGCCCGGCAGGACACGCCGTGGATCCTCGTGGAGGGCAATGACAAGCCCTATGCGCGGATCAAGGTGCTGAGGGCGGTGTGCGATGCGCTGGAGGAAAAGACCGGCCGCTAGACCACCGAGCGCAGCACGGCGAACTCCAGCTCATCCGCTGCATCCTCCGCCGAATCAGCGATCTTCACGACATGCCTGAGCATCTGCGCGAGGTGAATCTTCTCGCCCACCTCGAGCCCGGACGCGAAGATTTCCACCGTCAGCCGGGCTTCCAGCACGTCGACCTCGGATTCGATGTCGCCCACCCGGCTGGCGTGGACATGCAGATCATCGATCTGCCCTTTGGGCTTGAAGAAACATTTCAGCGCCTTGCGCAGCTCGCCGAAGCAACTCACGCACTTGGCCGAGACTTCCAGCAGCT
>WVWV01000033.1:107856-113965 GCA_011773845.1 Lysobacterales bacterium
GTGTCGACGCGCTCCACGAGCCGGCAGACGTCGGAGCGGATGTTGGGCAGGAAAGCGCCGGAGAACAGCACCTCCCGGACCTCGCGCTTGAGCACGTCCGCCTCGCTTTCCAGCAACACCACGCCCGCGGCGGTTTGCCGCGCGGTGTCGAGGTCTCCGGCCAGGAACTGTTCCACGACCTTGTGCGTCTCGATCAGGCACTCGTGCGCCTTGGCGAAATGCTCCAGCACCAGTTTCCTGGCCTGCTTTTCTTTCTTGAATATCAACATGGCGACTCACTCCATCATTGATCAGTATCGACGCTTCACGCAAGCAGGCGGTATAACAGGGCCGCAAAGATCGCCGCGCACAACGGCGTGATCACCCAACCGAGGAAGATCGTGGTGATCTTCCTGCGGCTGACCGCGCGCATGCCCTTGGTCAAGCCAACGCCGATCACGCCGCCCACGACCGCCTGCGAGGTCGATACGGGAATCCCGGCCATCGAGAACAGGTGCACGCCGAAAGCAGCCGACAGCTGGGCCGCCAGCGCGCCGGGGTAATCCAGCGGGGTAATGCTCTTGCCCACGGTGTGCGTGACCCGCGACCCGAAGGTGATCGCGCCGAGGGCCATGGCCAACCCGCCCAGCAGCGCCAGCCAGGCCCCCTTGTCGGGATACTTGCTCAGCAGCGGGCCGATGGCGTTGCCGACGTCATTGGCGCCGAGCGAATAGGACACGTAAGCGGACGACCCCACCACCGCTATCGCCATGAGCTGCGACCAGTACACGGCGGTGGTCCTGCGCAACAGCAGCCCCAGTCCCTGGTACACCAGGAACGCCAAGACCAGGGTGAGCGCCGGGCTGATCACCCAGGCGCCGAAAATCTTCAGCAGCACCCCCAGCTTGAAATAGGCAGCCTGCATGCCGACGATGCCGATGCCGGTGCCGGCCACCCCGCCCACGATGGCCTGCGAGGTAGAAACCGGGACGCTCGAGAACGTGGCCAGCGTCACGAACAGTCCGGCCGACAGCAGCGCCACCAGGATCGCCCGATCGGGCAGGCGGTTGTCGGGAAACCACGACTGGAAAGTGGCCGGCGGCGGTTCGCCGTGCTCCTGCTCCCAGGCCTGCACATCGGAGATCACGATGCCCTTGCCAACGGTTTTCATCACGTGGTGCCCCTGCAACACCCCGCCGAGCACCACGAACAACGCCATGATGGCCACCGCCTTGCGATACGAGATGATCTGCGCGCCGACCGTGGTGCCGATGCAGTTGGCGGCATCGTTGGCGCCGATGTTCCAGCCCACGTAGAAACCCGCCAGAATCAGGATGACCGGTAGCAACGCTTCCATGGGCTCATTGTCGGCGTTTGGCGTGGGAATGGCGAGTCCCTGGCCGCCAGGCCCGATGCCGGCCGCGTGCGTCAGCGGGGCGGGGGCTTATCCAACCACAAGGCGCACGCCACGCTGGATGGCGGCAGGAGCCAGTCGGCGCCGGTATCGAGGCTCCGCGCCTCGCCGCTGGCAAAAACCAGCCGCCAGGCGCCCGGCCATGGCATCCCCGGCAGTCTGAAGCGCATTGGCGTTCGTTCCGCATTGCACAACAGCGCCGCGGCCGGTGGGCCTTCCCACTCCGGCGCCACCGCGGCGCGGGTCAGCAGCAGAGCGAGCGCCTGGCCGGCCTGCCACTGGGCGGCGTCCATCCCCTCGCCGCCCGGATGCAGCCACTCGACCTCCGCCGGGCCGGCCCGCCCGGGCCGGCGCCCGTGGAGAAAGTGCGGGGGCCTGAACAGCGGCGTATCCCTGCGCAGCCGGACCAGGCATCGCACCGCATGCAGGAAATCCGGATCCCGCCCGAGGCCGCTCCAGTCGAGCCACCCGGTGTCGTTATCCTGGGCATAGGCATTGTTGTTGCCCTGTTGAGTGTTGCCAAATTCATCACCCGCCAGCAGCATTGGCGTGCCCGGCGACAACAGCAGCGTGGCCAGCATGTTCAAGCGTTGCCGCCGCCGCAGAGCCTGGATTTCCGGGTCGTCGGAAGGCCCTTCGACGCCATGGTTGCAGCTGAAATTGTGCGCATGCCCGTCCCGGTTGCCCTGCCCGTTGGCCCGGTTATGGCGACGCTCGTAACTCACCAGGTCGGCCAGGGTGAAGCCGTCGTGCGCGGTGATGAAATTGACCGACGCGGCGGGCGCACGGCCAGGGTGTTCGAACAGGTCCGCCGAACCGTGAACGCGCCGCGCGAACTCCCCCAACTGCCCTTCATCGCCCCGCCAGAAACGCCGGACCGAGTCCCGGTAGCGGTCGTTCCACTCCACCCAGGGCGGCGGGAACCCACCCAGCCGGTAACCGTCGGGTCCGACGTCCCAGGGCTCGGCGATCAGCTTGACCCCCTGCAGGCGTGGTTCGTCCCGGATGCATCGCAGCATCGGGTGGTCGGCATCGAAGCCCGCCGCGCCGCGACCCAGCACCGTGGCCAGGTCGAAGCGGAAGCCGTCGACGCCCATGTCACGGTGCCAATAGCAGAGGCTGTCCCGCACCAGCGCCCGGACGCGCGGATGATCCATGTTCAGCGTGTTCCCGCAACCACTGTGATTTTCATAACTCGCGGGCGCATCCGGGTCGGTACGGTAATAACACAGGTTGTCGAGGCCACGGAAACTCAGCGTGGGCCCGTGCGTGTCGCCCTCGCCGGTATGGTTGAATGCCACGTCCAGCAGGACCTCGAGGCCGGCATCGTGGATGGCGTCCACCATGTCCCGGAATTCGCGGGTGGCGTCGCCGCGCGCGAGGCGCGCGGCCGGGGTGAAATAGTTGATGGAGTTGTAGCCCCACAGGTTGCGCAGGCCACGTTGCGCCAGAAAGCGCTCATCGATTTGCGCGTGCACCGGCATCAGTTCGATCGCGGTGATGCCCAGCGACCTGAGGTATGCGAGCACCGCGCCGTTCTTCAGGCCCGCGAAGCGACCGCGCTCGGCGTCGGGAAGATCCGGATGGCGCATGGTGAACCCGCGCACGTTCGCCTCGTAGATGATGGTTTCGCTCCACGGCACCGCAGGGCGTACGCTGGCCGCCGCTTCGAGCGGGCCGCTCACCACGCTCTTGGGCACATCCGGCGCGCTGTCGGCCACGCCCACGCGGAAACCAGGCTGCCCGGGATCATAGTCGTGCACGGCGGGAGACCAGCGGAAGCGCCCGGCAAGCGCTCTCGCGTACGGGTCGATCAGCAGCTTGGCGGCATTGAATCGCAGCCCCTGCTCAGGCGCATAGCGGCCATGCACGCGATATCCGTAAGCCTGCCCGGGTCGGCAACCCGGCAGGTACCCATGCCACACCCCGTCTTCGCAGGCAGGCAGGGAATGGACGGGGCCGGCCCGCAGCCGCGCATCGAACAGGCACAGATCCACGCGCTCGGCGCCGCCGGAATAGACGGCGAAATTGACCCCCTCGCCGTCGAAGGTGGCACCGAGCGGCGCGGTGCTGCCTGGGCGGATCATGGCCCGGCCAGCGGCACCGCCTGCAATCGCCAGATGTCCCGGTTGTAATCCTCGATGGTGCGGTCGCTCGAAAAGCGCCCCGAGTGCGCGGTGTTGAGGATACTCATCCGGGTCCAGCGGCCGGCATCGCGAAACGCCTCGTCGACGCGGGCCTGGGCATCGATGTAACTGCGAAAATCGGCCGCCGTCATCCACGGGTCGGCCGGGTTCAGCACCGCATGGATGATCGGGTCGAGCACCCCCGGCTCCAGCCGGTTGAAATGGCCGCTGCCGAGCAGTTGCATGACGCGCTCGAAATCGGCATCGGCCGCAACGATCGCGGCCGGGTCGTACGCGGCCCGCGCGGCTTCCACCTCCTCCACATTCAGGCCAAACAGGAAGAAATTTTCGCCGCCCACCGCCTCCAGGATTTCCACATTGGCGCCATCCAGCGTGCCGATGGTCACCGCGCCGTTCATCATGAACTTCATGTTGCCGGTACCCGAGGCTTCCTTGCCGGCGGTGGAAATCTGCTCGGACAGGTCCGCAGCCGGACAGATCAGTTCCATCGCCGAGACGTTGTAATCCGGATAAAACACCATTTGCAGGCGGCCCGCCATGGCCGGGTCCGAGTTGATGACGCCCGCCACGTTGTTGATGAACTTGATGATGTTCTTGGCCATGACGTAGCCGGGTGCCGCCTTGCCGCCGATGATCAGTGCGCGCGGCACGCGGTGCTCCCCATCGCCCCGGCGAATCTGGTCATACAGGTGGATGGCGTGCAGCACGTTGAGCAGCTGGCGCTTGTATTCGTGAATGCGCTTGACCTGGACGTCGAACAGCATTTCCGGATCCAGGGCCACGCCCGCGCGCTGCTCGATGCCGGCCGCCAGCCGCCCCTTGTTGGCCGCGCGCGCCTCGCGCCAGGCCGCCTGGAACGATGCATCACCGGCGTGTTCGGCGAGCTCGGCAAGCCGGGACAGCTCGGTGGCCCAGCCGGGGCCGATCCGTTCGCTGATAAGGCCACTCAGCGGCGGGTTGCAGGCCGCCAGCCAGCGGCGCTGGGTCACACCGTTGGTCTTGTTGTTGAATTTTTCCGGCCACAGCTCGGCGAAATCCTGGAACAGGCCGTGGCGCAGGAGGTTGGAGTGGAGCTCCGCCACGCCGTTCACGGAGAAACTGCCGGCGATGGCCAGGTAGGCCATGCGCACCAGCGGCTCGGGCCCCTCCTCGATGATCGACATCCGCGCCAGTCGCTCGTTGTCGCCCGGCCAGGCCAGGCTGACCTCGGCCAGCAGCCTGGCGTTGATCTCGAAAATGATCTCCAGGACCCTCGGCAACAGGCGCCGGAACATGGCCACCGGCCAGGTCTCGAGCGCCTCCGGCAGCAGCGTGTGGTTGGTGTAGGCCATGCTCTCGCGGGTCACCGCCCAGGCCGCATCCCAACCGAGCCCATGTTCGTCCATCAACAGGCGCATCAGCTCCGGTACCGCGATCGCCGGGTGGGTGTCGTTGAGCTGAAAGCAGTTGTCCGCCGCGAAGCCGCTGAAATCGCCACCCCGGCGCCGCGACCAGTCCGCCAGGATGTCCTGCAGGCTCGCGGAGGCCAGGAAATACTGCTGCTTGAGGCGCAGTTCGTGGCCGCTCTCGGTGGCGGTGTTGGGGTACAGCACCATGGAGATGTTTTCCGCCTCGTTCTTGGCCGCCACCGCCTCCGAGTAACTGCCGGCATTGAACTCCTCGAGGTCGAACTCGTCGGTCGCCGCCGCGGACCACAGGCGCAGCGTGTTGACGACGCCGTTGCGGTAGCCCGGTATCGGGACGTCATAGGGAATGGCCAACACGTCGTGGGTGTCCACCCACTCGTGGCGCGTTCGCCCGTCACGCTCCTCGTGCACGGCCGTACGGCCACCGTACTTGATGGTGCGCGCCAGGTCGATGCGCTCTATTTCCCAGGGAAACACGTCACGCAACCAGGGGTCGGGCTCCTCCACCTGGTAGCCATCGCTGATGCGCTGGTGAAACATCCCGTACTGGTACCGGATGCCGTAACCCGTCACCGGCAAGGCCAGGGTCGCGCAACTGTCGAGGAAACAGGCGGCCAACCGCCCCAGGCCGCCGTTGCCCAGCCCCGTGTCATGTTCCAGCCCCTGCACCTCCTCCATGGCGACGCCGATGCGCTCGAGGGCGCAGGCGGCGCGGTCCTCGATATCGATGCTGAGCAGGGCGTTGCGCAGCAACCGGCCCATCAGGTACTCCAGGGACAGATAGTGGGCCCGCCGGCTGCCGTTTCGCTCCAGAGCGATATTGGTCTCGTTCCAGCGTTCCATCAGGCGATCGCGGACGGTCAGCGCGAGCGCCTGGTACAGGAATGGCGCGTCGAACCGCAGCGTGCGCCGCCCGAGGGTATGGCAGAAATAGTGGGTGAGATCGGCCAGGATGGCGTCCGCATCCATGCCCAGTGCGCCGGGCGGCAACAACTCCAGGTTACCGAGCGTGCTGTGGTCGTCGGTCATGGCGGTCAAGCGCGTCTCCCACGTGCGAGCGGCCCGGTCATGGCGTCTGCGCCAGGAACAGGGTGGCCAGCGGTGGCAAGCTTAGTACAACTGATTGCGCACGGCCATGCGAAGGGACCGGTTCCGCGCTGAAC
>WVWV01000033.1:114013-116548 GCA_011773845.1 Lysobacterales bacterium
CATCGCACGACCGTCTGATGATCGGCGCAACCAGGCAAACACACTGTGGTCCCGGTCGCCGGCCTCCAGCCACTCGAAGCCCTCGGGGTCGAAGTCGCATTCGAACAGCGCCGGATATGCCCGGTACAGCCGGTTGAGGTCCCGCACCAGCGCCTGCACGCCTCGGTGCCGGTCGTCATCGAGCAGGTGCCAGTCGAGGGCGCGGTCATGGTCCCATTCGCGGAGCTGCGCCCATTCACCACCCATGAACAACAGTTTCTTGCCGGGATGCCCGTACATGAAACCGAGATAGGCGCGCAGGTTGGCAAAGCGCTGCCAATCGTCTCCCGGCATGCGCCCCAGCAGCGAACCCTTGCCGTGCACCACTTCGTCGTGGGACAGCGGCAGCACGAAGTTCTCGCTGAACGCATAGATCAGGCCGAAGGTCATCTTGTCGTGGTGGTGCTTGCGGTGCACCGGCTCCTCGCGCATGTAGGCCAGCGTGTCGTTCATCCAGCCCATGTTCCACTTGAAGGTGAATCCCAGCCCGCCGGCGTCCACCGGCCGGGATACGCCCGGCCAGGCGGTGGATTCCTCCGCGTAGCACGCCGCACCGCGGGCATGCACGGCCTGGTTGAGCCGGCGCAGGAAGTCCACGGCCTCGAGGTTCTCATTGCCGCCGTACTCGTTGGGCACCCATTCGCCCGGCTCGCGCGAGTAGTCGAGATAGAGCATCGAAGCCACCGCGTCCACCCGCAGGGCGTCGACGTGAAACTCGTCGATCCAGTACAGAGCACTGCCGATCAGGTAGTTGGCGACCTCGCGCCGGCCATAGTTGAAAATCAACGTGCCCCAGTCGACGTGCTCGCCGCGGCGCGGGTCCTCGTGCTCGTACAGGGCGGTCCCGTCGAAGCGGCCCAGGCCGTGCGCGTCGCGCGGGAAGTGGGCCGGCACCCAGTCGAGGATCACCCCGATGCCGGCGCGATGCAGCGCGTCGACCAGGTAGCGCAGGTCGTCCGGATTACCGAAGCGCTGGGTGGGTGCGTACATGCCGATGGGCTGGTATCCCCAGGACCCGTCGAACGGGTGTTCCATCACCGGCAGCAATTCCACGTGCGTGAACCGCAGGTCGCGCAGGTAGGCGACCAGCTGCCGGGCCAGTTCGCGGTAGCCCAGGTAGCGCCCGCCGTCGCGCGCCCTGCGCCAGGAGCCGAGGTGCAGCTCGTAGATGCTCACCGGGCTCGCCAGGGCGGCATTCGCCGATCGNNGCCGATCGACCACTCATCCAGGCCGCATCCCGCCAGCGGTAGCGGCTGCGCCACACGACGCTGGCATTGCCGGGTGGAGGCTCGCAATACTGCGCCAGCGGGTCGGCCTTGAGCGGCAGGAGGTTGCCCGCCCGGTCCAGCAGCTCGAACTTGTACAAGGCGCCCGCCCCGACGCCGGGAATGAACAGCTCCCACACGCCGCTACCGGGATGCAGGCGCATCGCATGCCGCCGTCCATCCCAGCCATTGAAATCGCCCACCACGCTGACCCGCCGGGCATTCGGCGCCCACACCGCGAAACAGGTGCCACGCACGCCCAGCAGGCGGCGAGGATGAGCGCCCAACGTGCGATAAATTTCCTGGTGCGAGCCCTCGCTGAGCAAGTAGCGGTCGAGGTCGCCCAGCACGGATGGGAACCGGTACGGGTCTTCCAGCTCCTGCGCGCTGCCGTCGGGGTATTCGATCCGCAGGCGGTAGTAACGCTTGCGAGCCGGCATCACCGCCTCGAACACGCCGCCCGGGTGAACGCGCTCGAGGTCGGCGATCGCCGCCCCGCCGCGGTCCAGCAGCCGCACGGCGCAGGCGCCCGGCTGCAGGGTGCGCACGATCCGCTGCCGGCCCACACGGTGCAGCCCGAGCACCGCGAACGGGTCGGCGTGCTGACCCGCGGCCAGGGCCTCCCAATCGCGAGCCGGTGCCTTAGCGTCGCTGCTCGCCATCGCGGTATAACTGCTCGATGTAGGCGGCGGCCGAACGCGCCCAGGTAAAACGCTCGGCGCGGGCGGCCTCACGCAGGGCCTGCCACTGGGCGGGCCTGTCGTGGCGCAGGGCCAACGCGCGCCGCACGGCGGCAACGAAGGCCCTGGCCTGCCGCCCGGGGCCCCCGCCCTCGAAGCAGAAGCCGGTCGCCCCCTCGGTGACCGTGTCGCGCAACCCGCCCACGGCGTGCACCACGCAAGGCTGTCCCGCGCGCATGGCCAGCATCTGGCTGATGCCGCAGGGTTCGAACCGACTGGGCATCAGGAACAGGTCGCCGGACGCATACAAGGCATCGGCCAAGCCCTCGGCGTAGCCGCGTAGGAACAGGAAATTATCGCGCCGCGCCGCGATGTCCGTCAGGCGCCGCTCCAGCCCCGGCTCGCCGCTGCCCAGCATGATGAACAGCCCGCCCGGCGCGATCTCGTCCAGTACCGCCTCCAGCGCCGACCGATCGTGGTCGATGGCTTGCAGGAACAGGTCGACCTTCTGCCCGACCACGCGCCCGATGCTGATCAGCAAGGGGTCCGGG
>WVWV01000033.1:116610-131764 GCA_011773845.1 Lysobacterales bacterium
CGGGGCCAGGCGACCGGCCGCGGCGGCGGCTCCGGGTAGTCGCAGCCGTTCAGGATGCCGCTCAAGCGGCCCGCGGCGAACGCCGCCTGTAACAGCGACTCCAGGCCCTCGCCGCCGCCGGCCCCGGTGCGCGGGTCCGGCGGCTCGAGAATCTCCCTCGCGTAACTCGGCGAGACGGTGTTCAGGACATCGGCAGCACTGATGGCGCTCGCCATGAAATTGACGCAATCCGGGTAGCGCGGATCGGCCTGCGCGGCCCGCAGGCGCTGCGCCCCGGGAAACCATGCCTGCAGCGATGACCGGTGCCCGGCCTGCGGGCGGATGCCCTGATATGCCAGGTTGTGGATCGTGAACACCATGCGCACACGGGCCAGCGCGCCGTTACGGGGCGCACGCGCGCGCAGGGCGGGCAGCAGTCCGGCGTGCCACTCGTGCAGGTGCAGGACATCCGGCGCGGTGTTGGCCTGCTCCACCCAGGCGGCCACGGCGGCATTGAAGAACGCGAATTTACCGGCGTCGGTCGCATAGGCCTCGCCCGGCGGGTCCGCATCGTAGATGCGCCCCGGTCCGCGGGGCCGCAGCAATGCGTGCTCGATCACGAACTGCTCGACCGGCGCGCGATCCGGACCCAGCCTGAAGACGGCCGCGCGACGCGGGCGGCCCCCGAAGCTCAGCGCCACGCGCCGATGCCGGCGCGCACCCGGCAAGCGGTGCAACACGCCGTAGGCGGGCGTCACGACCCGCACGCGCAGGCCCTGCTCGGCCAGTGCCAGCGGCAGGTGGTGCAGCACATCCCCCACCCCGCCGACCTTGCCGCCCGGCAACGCGCCGTTCTCGGCCGCCACCAGCCAGATGTAAGAGGCTTTCTCGGTCATCGCTTCGGATCGGTCCCAACAAGCGTTACGGATTCGCTCGCCTAGCGCGTGTGGTGGAGTTCCTGGCCCAGCATGTCGGGGGTCACCAGCGTCCGGCCGCCCTCGGTCACCCGGAACCCGCGGGCCCGGTCGGCTGCGTGGTCGATGCCGATCTCCATGCCTTCGGGTATCACGGCGCCGCGATCGACGATGGTGCGGCGCAAGTGGCAATGCTTCATGACCTGGCAATCCGGCAGCACCACCGACTCCTCCACCACGCTGTGCGAATGCAGCTTGCAGTTGGAGAAGATCAGCGATTTCCGCACGCTGGCCCCCGAGATGATGCTGCCGGCCGAAACCAGCGATTCGAAGGCCTCGCCCCGCCGGCCCGGATGATCGAAGACGAATTTGGCCGGCGGCAGTTGGTACTGGTGGGTGTAGACGGGCCACTGGTGGTCGTACAGATCCAGTTGCGGCGACACCGAACACAGCTCCATGTTGGCCTCCCAGTAGGCGTCCAGCGTGCCCACGTCGCGCCAATAGGCCTGCAGGCCGGTTTGCGGATCCCGAAACGGGTACGCGAATACGCGGTGGCGGTCGATGATCGAGGGGATCACGTTCTTGCCGAAATCATGCTCGGAGCTGGCATCGTCGGCGTCCTGGATGACCTGTTCGTACAGGAAGTCGGTGTTGAACACGTAGTTGCCCATGGACGCCAGGCAGACATCGTCGCGTCCCGGCAGGGGCGCGGGCTCCTCCGGTTTTTCGTCGAACGCGATCACGCGCCCCGTCTCGTCGACCGTCATCACCCCGAGTTGACCGGCCGCCTCCTCGCGCGGCACCTCGATGCAGCACACCGTCATGTCGGCGCGCTGCTGCGCGTGCCAGGCCAGCAGCGGGCCATAATCCATCTTGTAGACGTGGTCGCCAGCCAGAACCAGGACCAGCGTGGGCCGGTGCGTGCGGATGATGTCGAGGTTCTGGTATACCGCATCAGCCGTGCCCTGGTACCACTCGCCGCCGACCCGCTGTGAGGCGGGCAGAATCTCGACGAACTCGCGCTTGCCGGCCTGGAAACCGGACCAGCCGTGCACCAGGTGGCGGATCAGCGAATGGGCCTTGTACTGGGTGAGTACGCCGATGCGGCGCACGCCGGAGTTGATGCAGTTCGAAAGCGGAAAATCGATGATCCGCATTTTGCCACCGAAGTAGACGGCCGGCTTGGCCCGCCAGGTGGTCAATTCGAACAGCCGCGATCCCCTGCCCCCCGCCAGGATCAGCGCCAGCGTCTGGCGCGTCAGGAGGCTGACGTTGCGGCCGTGATCGACCAGGCCGAGGCTGTTCATGGCGTTGTCTCCAAAGGGCAGGACCTACGGCCCCAAAGTGTAGCGGAAATGGCTAGCTACGGGAGGCCGACTCCACCTCCCCAGCGACCGATTCGATGAACGCGGGTGTGAGCTGGCCCGCCCGCAGGCGCCAGCGCCAGTTGCCGTGGGTGCTGCCCGGAACATTGAAACGCGCCTCCGGACCCAGGCCGAGAAAGTCCTGCATTGGCGCAATCGCGAGGCGGGCGGGGGTGGCAAAGGCCAGCCGGATGAGGTCACGGTGGATGGTGGCGGGCGCCCCGCCCGTCAGCCGCAGGGCATTGGCCCGCGTGGCGCGAATCTCCCGCCCGCTGCGCGGGTCCCCGGGATGGCCCCAGTACCAGCCGCGCGTGGTGTCGTTGTCGTGGGTGCCGGTGTAACACACCGTGTCCGGCTCGATCTGCGCCGGATCGAAATCCGGTTCGTCGATGTCGAATTGCAGCACTCGCATCCCCGGTATGCCGTGGCGCCGACGCAGGGCATCGACCTCCGCGGTGATCACGCCCAGGTCCTCGGCCACGATGCCCAACCGCCCCAGCGCCGCCTCCATGGCCTCGAACAGTGCATCGCCCGGCCCTGGCTCCCAGGCCCCCTGCCGGGCGGTCTCGGCGCCAAACGGCACTGACCAGTACGCCTCGAAGCCACGGAAGTGGTCGATGCGAACCCTCTCGCACATCGCCAACGCGTGCCCCACGCGCCGGGTCCACCAGCGATAGCCATCCGCGGCCTGGCGGTCCCAGTCGTACAGGGGATTGCCCCACAGTTGGCCGTCCGCGCTGAAATAGTCCGGCGGCACGCCGGCGACGCGGGACGGCCGCCCCCGCCGATCGATGCGCAGCAGCTCACGGTCCGCCCAGGCATCCGCACTGTCGAGGGCAATGTAGATGGGCAGGTCACCGAACAGCTGCACGCCGCGCCGGGCGGCATGCCGGCGCAGCGCCAGCCATTGCTGGTGAAACAGGAACTGTATGAGCTTGACCTGGTTGATTGCCGCCTGGTGGCGAGCGCCGACCCTGCGCAGGGCGCCGCGATGGCGGTGCGCGTAGCGGCGCTTCCACTCCGGCCAGGGGCGCTCGCCGTGCAGGCGCTTCAGGATCCGGAACAGCGCATAATCCGCCAGCCACCCGGTATCGTTGGCGTGCAGAAAATCCTCGTAGTCCGCCTTCAGGCCGGACGCCGCGCGCGCGGGAAACCGCGCCACCGCGCGCTCCAGCAATGCCCGCTTGGCGGGGATCACCCGCCCATAGTCGACCGCGTCGCGCGGCAATTCCGCCAATGGCTCCAGTTCGGTCGCCTCGAGCAGGCCCATGCGCACCAGCGGCTCCAGCCCCACCAGCAGCTCGTTGGCGGCAAACGCAGACAACGGCTGATAGGGCGAATCGCCATACGCCGTGGGCCCCGTCGGCAGGAATTGCCAGGTCGACAGGCGCATCGCCGCCAGCGTGTCCACGAAGGCCAGCGCCGCATCTCCCACATCGCCGATGCCGGACGGTCCGGGCAACGAGGTCAGGTGCAACCCGACGCCGGCCTTTGGCGTGCGGGGCAGGACCGGCTCTGCCTGCGCCCCCGAGCGGCGCTCGGTACTCAAGCCCGGCGCTGCCGCAGGCCTTGCAGCATCCGGCCAGCCCGGTAGCTCGCGCCCAGCAGGCCGGCCTGTGGATGCAGGACCAGCAGGGTCGGAATCGTCTCCATCAGCGAACGGTGACGACCCTTGTTTTCAAAGCCCGCGCGGAAGCTGCTGGCCTTGAGGAGATCGGGATAGCGGGTCACGATGCCGCCGGCAATGTAAACGCCATCGTAGGCCCCGAGCATCAGGGCCAGGTTTCCGGCCACCTGTCCGAGGGCCTCGAAGAACAGCTGCAGCGCCTCGGCGGCAAACCGATCGCTGTTGGCCAGCGCCCGCTCGAAGATTTCAGCCGCATTGGTACGCCGGCCCCGCTCGCCGTGAATCCCGCGCACGGCCCAGTAGATGTTTTCCAGGCCCGGCCCTGACAGCAGGCGTTCGTCCGACACGCGCTCGAAGCGCTCCCGCAACAGCTTCAGGACTTCCAGTTGCAATGGGTTCTCCGGTGCAAAGCCCACATGGCTGCCCTCGCCAACCACGGGGTAAATGTCGCCGCCCCGCCCGATCAGCCCGGCGCAGCCCAGCCCCGTCCCGGGCCCGAGCACCGCGACGTTGAACTGCTCCCGGCCCTGCAACCGGGGCTCTGGCGAACCGATCCGGGTGACCTCCTCGGCCCGCAGGAATGGCAGGGAACAGGCGATGGCCTCGAAATCATTCATCAGGCACACCTGCGCGGATTGAAAGCTCTCGGCCAATGCCGCGCTCTCCAGGGTCCAGTGGTTATTGGTGAAGCGCACCTTATGGTCGACGATCGGCCCGGCGGCGGCCAGGCAAATGACCGCCGGCTGGGTCGTTCCGGTCTGCTCGAGATAGGCCGCGATGGCCAGCTCGGCGGTCTCGAAATCCGCACATTGCAGGGCGAGCACGCGTTCGTAACCCGGCCCGTCCGGGCTGGCCAGGGCAAACCGGGCATTGGTGCCGCCGATGTCGCCGATGAGCAGCCTCGGTTCAGACATGCCGACCTCCTGCCAGCCCCGCCCGCCGCGAAAATGCCGGCCGGCGGGCGGATCGTTCGCACCCACGGCGCAAGCCTGGTTTCGACTGAGGTCTGTAGATCATGGCCCGTTGTGATTGCAAGTGGCAGGGCGGCACGCTCACGCCGCCCTTCTGCCGGATTCTCATTCTACTGAAATTCGCATGCGGCGAGCGCGCCGCCGGGCCCATACTGCGGCTGCCGCCCCGGCCTGTGACGCAGCCCCGGCGGTGCCTGCAGTAAAATGGCCGGGGATGCCGCAGCACGGGACCGTGAGAACGCGATGAACGAAATCCGCCAGGTTGAATTTGCCGCCAAGGATCAGCCCCTGCGCGACGATGTCAGCATCCTCGGGCAATTGCTGGGCGAGGTGCTGGTGGAGCAGCACGGCCCGGAACTGCTGGAGCAGGTGGAGTCGGTGCGCCTGGCCGCCATCCGCCGGCGGGAGGACCAGCCGGAGCACAGCGAGGCCCTGGACGAGCAGCTGACCCGCCTGCCGGTGTCCCGGATGCTGCTCATCATCCGGGCCTTCTCAACCTACCTGCGCCTGGTGAACCTGGCCGAGAAGGTGCATCGTATCCGACGCCGGCGGGCGTATCTCCAGGACCCCGTCGTACCCCAGCGCGGCAGTCTGCGGGCCGCCTTCGCCGAGCTGCAGGATGCCGGGGTGAGCCTGGAGCGCCTGCAGGCGGCGCTGGGCGCGCTGCGCATCCAGCCGGTGCTGACCGCCCACCCGACCGAGGCCACGCGCCGCAGCCTGCTGGAAAAGGAATACTCCATCATCCTGCGCCTGGTCGAGCGCATGAACCCGGACCTGACGCCACGCGAACGGGAGCAGGCGCTGGCGCGCATTCGCGATGCGGTCACCGCCGGCTGGCAGACCCGCGCCATGCCGCACAAGCGCCCCACGGTCGCCGACGAACTGGACAGCATCCTGTTCTACCTCACGGACATCCTGTTCCGCGTCGTGCCGCCCTTCTACGAGGCGTTGCACGAGGCCCTGGCCGCGTCCTACCCGCCCGCCGCGAGCCCGCAAGGCGTCAACCTGCTTCGCTTCGGGTCATGGGTCGGCGGCGACATGGATGGCAACCCGAACGTCACGGCCACCACCATCCTTGAGACCCTGGCCGCACAGCGGCGGGCCGTCATCCGCTGCTACCTGCCCGAGGTGCGGCGCCTCGGCCGTTACCTGAGCCAGACCCGCGGCGAGGCGGCCTTCAGCGCGGAACTGGACCAGCGCCTGGCGGAGTACCTGGATCGGTTCCCGGCCGTGCTGGAGCAACTCCCCGAGCGACATCGGGACATGCCCTATCGGTGCCTGCTGCAGGTGGCGGCATTCCGGCTTGCGGCAACCGCCGACGATGCAGAGGGCGCCTACCGCTCCCCCGACGACTGGAGCCGGGACCTCGCCCTGGTGGCGGATAGCCTGGCGGACCACCGCGGTGAACACGCCGGGCTGTTCGGAGTGCGGCGGCTGGCCATGCGCGCGCAAGCCTTCGGCTTTCACCTCGCCACCCTCGATATCCGCCAGGATGCGCTGCTGCATCGCCAGGTGATGGGCGAGTTGCTGAACGACGAGCGCTGGATGCAGCGCCCGGCGAAAGAACGCGCCGCGCGCCTGGCCCGGCACCTGGCCGCCAGCGAGACCCCGGAAGCCGCCGGCGATGCCGATCGCTCGAAGCGTGCTCGCGAGACGCTGCGTGTTTTCGAAGCCATTCGGGCAGGGCGGCAGCGCTTCGGGGATCCATCGGTGGGGCTGTTCATCGTCAGCATGACCCAGGGCCCCGACGATGTCCTGACGGTGCTGGCGCTGGCGCGCATGGCAGGCCTGGCCAACGGCGAGGCGGTGCCGCTCGATGTCGCGCCGTTGCTGGAGACCATCGACGACCTGGCCGCGGGAGTGGAAATCCTCGACGCCCTGTTGGCCGAGCCCGCCTACGCAGAGCACCTGCGGCATCGCGGCGGCCGCCAGGTCATCATGGTCGGCTATTCCGACAGCAACAAGGACGGCGGCATCGCGGCCGCGCGCTGGGCCTTGCACGAGGCCCAGAGTGCGCTGGTGGAAGCCGGCCGGCGACACGGGGTGGAACTGGTGTTCTTTCACGGCCGTGGCGGCACCGTCAGCCGCGGCGGCGGCAACATGGTAGACGGCATCGCGGGCGCCCCGCCCGGCTCGGTCGGCGGCTACCTGCGCGTGACGGAGCAGGGCGAGGTGATCAACCAGAAATACGGCGTGCGCCCGATCGCCCTGCGCAACCTGGAGCTGGTGACCAGCATCACGCTGCTGCACGGCCTGGTCGACGTGGGGCAACACCCCGGCCCCCACATGCCGGACATCATGCGCAGCCTTGCCCACGCTGCGCGTGCGCGGTTCCGGCAGCTCGTTTACGAGGAGCCGGATTTCGAGGCATTTTTCCGCGCGTTCACGCCCATCGACGTCATCGAGCGCTTGGCGATCGGTTCACGCCCCGCCGCGCGCCGCGGCGGGCAGGGCATCGGCAACCTGCGAGCGATTCCGTGGGTGTTTTCCTGGGCGCAGGTGCGGGTCGGATTGCCGGGCGTGTTCGGCATGGGCAGCGCCCTCGCCCAGGCCCGCGCGGAGCACGGCATCGAGGCGCTGCGGGACATGTACGAGCGCTGGAACTTCTTCCACGGCCTGGTCAACGACGTCGAGATGGTGCTGGCCAAGTCCGAACTCGGGATCGGGCGCCGCTACGTCGAGCTCGTCGAGCCGGACCTGCGCGGCCTGTTCGACCAGATTGCCGCCGAATTCGGGTTGGCGACCGACCTGATCCTGGAACTGAAGCAAAGTCCCCGGTTGCTCGACGATCAGCCCATGCTGCGCCGCAACATCCGCCTGCGCAATCCCTATGTCGACCCCCTGCACATCCTGCAGATCAACCTGCTCGAGCGCTGGCGGGCCGGCGCACGCACGGACGACGCCTTGCTCGATGCGCTGAAATCCAGTGTCAATGGCATTGCGCTCGGCATCCAGAATACCGGTTGAGGGCCGCTTGGCCAGCCCTGAATTCCAGTAGAATGGCCGACGTTCGAAGTTCACGCCAGAGCCTTGACGGTGCCGCTGATCCTGCTCATTGAAGATAACCATGACATCGCCGCGATGGTCGGGGAGCACCTCGAGCAGGCCGGTTATGAAATGGACTTCGCAGCCGATGGCATCACCGGGCTGCACCTGGCGGTCACCCAGGATTTCGACGCCATCATCCTCGACCTGATGCTGCCGGGCATGGACGGGCTGGAGATTTGCCGCAAACTGCGCAGCGAGGCCGGCAAGACCACGCCCATCCTCATGCTGACCGCCCGCGACACGCTGGAGGACAAGGTCAGCGGGCTCGATGCCGGCGCCGACGACTACCTCGTCAAGCCGTTCGAGATGGACGAGCTGGATGCACGCTTGCGCGCCCTCCTGCGCCGGGCCGGCGGCGAGGTCGCGGCCGGCGTCCTGCGCGTCGCGGATCTGCGGGTGGATACCGGCACGCTGGAAGTCAGCCGTGCCGGCCAGGCCCTGAGCCTGGCGCCGATCGGGCTCAAGCTGCTGATCGCGCTGATGCGGGCCTCACCGCGGGTGCTCAGCCGCCAGGCGCTGGAACGCGAGGTGTGGGGAAGCGTCGCGCCGGACAGCGATGCCCTGCGCAGCCACCTGTACAACCTGCGCAAGGTGATCGACAAGCCTTTCGGGCACCCGCTGCTGCACACCGTGGCCGGCATGGGCTACCGGCTGGCCGAACGCGATGGCGATTGAGCGGGGCCTGACCCGGCGCCTGGGCCGGGAGCTGTTGCTGCAGGCGGTCTATATCAGCCTGGCGGTGCTGGTGGGGGTGTTCGTCGCCGCGCGCCTGATGGAGGATGTGCTGATCGAGCAGGCCCTGCGGGGCGAGGCGGAATATTACTGGCAGCGGGAGACGCAAGCCCCGGGCGGGCCGTTGCCTGACACCAAGAACATGACCGGCTACCGCGAGGGCGTCGGCGCCGGCGTGCCCCCGGAACTGGCCGGGCTGCCGCCGGGTTTCCACCGCCGGGAGGAACCGCGCGAAACCCTCACCTATGTCACCGACCATGCCGCGGGCCGCCTGTACCTGGTGTTCGAGGTGGAACAGGTCAACGAGCTGGTGGTGCTGTTCGGCATCATTCCGCTGGCCCTGGTGCTGACCGTCATCTACCTGTCCCTGTTCAGCGCCTACCGGGTTTCGCGGCGCGCGGTCTCGCCGATGATCAGCCTCGCCGCCCAGGTCGAGCAACTGGACCCGGCCGCACCCGACCCCGCCGTGCTGAAGCGGATTCCCGCCCTGGAGACGAGCGACGAGATACGCGTGCTCGCCGACGCGCTGCAAGGCCTGGTCCAGCGCGTGGGCGAATACGCCGAGCGGGAACGCAACTTCACCCGGGACGCCAGCCACGAATTGCGCACGCCCCTGACGGTGATCAAGATGGCCGCGGACCGGCTGCTCAAGAACGAAGGATTGGCGGCGGGCGACCGGGAGACGCTCGACCGAATCCGCAAATCGGTGGAGGACATGGAGCGCCTCACCGCCGCCTTCCTGCTGTTGGCGCGCGAATCCGGCGAGGGCCTGGCCCGGGACTGGGTATGCGTGAACGAGGTGGTCGCCAGCGAGCTGGAGCGCGCCCGGCTTCTCCGGCCGGCCAGCAATGTCCGCACCGAGGTCCTCGGGGCGGATCGGGTGCGGGTGCTGGCGCCGGAAAAGGTGCTGGAGAGCGTGATCGGCAACCTCCTGCGCAACGCGCTGGCCTATACCGACGACGGCTCGGTCACGGTGCACATCGGGCCGTCTTCGGTCACCATCGAGGACACCGGCCCCGGGCTGGGAAAAGGTGACGTGCAGAGGATGTTCGAACCGTTCGTGCGCAACCACCGCCAGCGCGGCGGATTTGGCGTGGGCCTGACCATCGTCAAGCGCCTCACGGACCGCTTCGCGTGGCCGGTGCGCATCGACAGCGAACCGGGCCGTGGCACGCGGGTGACGGTGTCGTTTCCCGGGGCGCGCACCGAGCCACAGCCGCCGGCAGCTCCCGCGGCCTGATCGGCGGGCGAGCACGACCTTCACGCCATTTTCACGGCGCGGCCACGCCGCCTTCACGGACGCACCGTAATACTTGGGACGTCATTGCGGGAGGTCATGCCATGAAACACGTTCTCAAGAATCTCGGATTGTTCAAGCTGGGCTGGCTGGCCTGCGTGATGTCGGCCGCCGCGGGGCAACCCGGGTTCGGCGCCATCGCCGTGGCGGCGGTGGTCGCCATACACCTCGCCGGAACCGCCGCGCCCGTCAAGGAGGCCCTGTTGCTGCTGGCGGCCGCCCTCATCGGCATCGCCTGGGAATCGGTGCTGGTGGCCGCGGGCCTGGTGA
Source organism: Lysobacterales bacterium (assembly GCA_011773845.1). Taxonomy (GTDB): domain Bacteria; phylum Pseudomonadota; class Gammaproteobacteria; order Xanthomonadales; family SZUA-36; genus WVWV01. The sequence continues at coordinate 126,813 of WVWV01000033.1, forward strand.
GCTACCCCGCGACCGGCAGCGCTGGCTGGCTGGCCCCCTACTGGATCGTAGCCATGTGGGTGCTGTTCGCCACTACCGTCAACCACGGCCTCGCATGGGTCAAGCGCAACTGGATGGTGGCCGCCATCGCGGGCTTGCTCGGCGGGCCGGCCGCCTTTTTCGGCGGCGCCCGGCTGGGCGCGGTGGAGTTCAGCGAGCCGGTGCTGGCGCTGGCGGTGATCGGTGCCGGCTGGGCAATCCTTCTGCCGGTGCTGGTGTTCATCGCCGACAGCCTCATCGACAGCGCCTTGCTCGAGCCATCGAACAGCCAGCGGCGGGCCGGCAGGCCAGACCCGATCGCGGACCACGGCCTGCAATCGCATGGCTAACGGCCTGGTCCGAAGCCTGCTGGCCATCCTGCTCGCCGCAACGTCCGCCGTGGCGTTCCCGGCCGGCGAAGCGCTGCACGGCACGCCCGGCGCGGAGCAGGTGTGGCGCTTTCGGGTGTTCCTCGACCGGCGCGAGATCGGGTTCCACGAATTCCGGGTTGCGGGCGACGCCGCAGCGCAAACCGTGCACTCGACCGCCGAGTTCGACGTTCGCTTCCTGTTTTTCAAGGCCTACCGCTACCGGCACCACAATCGGGAGACCTGGCAGGATGGGTGCCTGCGACGGATCGAGGCGGTCACCGACGAAAACGGGCGCATCCATCGCGTCGCGGGCGCCCCGTCCGAAGACGCATTCATGGTCGTAACCGGCGGTGAAGTCCGGACCCGCGTCGATGGCTGTGTCCGCTCATTTGCCTACTGGAACGCGGGTTTGCTGGATACGGCGGGGCTGTTGAATGCGCAAACCGGCGAGGTTCAGCCGGTCAATTTCGAGCGGCGCGGCGATGCGTGGATCGATATCGCCGGCGAGCGGGTGTTGGCCGAGCAGGTGGCGCTGGTCATGCGCGAGGGCACCATCACGCTGTGGTACGCGGTGCAGGACGGGCGCTGGCTGGCCCTGGAGGCCCCTGCGGCAGGCGACCGGGTGCTGCGCTACGAGCCTGTGGCAGTGCCTGGCGCCCCCTATCCCGATCGCCAAGTTGCCATGCACTAAGGCGCGGGCCGCCCGGCACCCGCCGGGCTCGGCGCTCGGCCCCTGGCCGGTTTCGAGGCGCTTCAACTGGTAGACTCGTTCCGATCCAAGCCTGCTTCGGAACCCGACATGCATCATCTGACCCATGCCACGGAACGAGCCGCACTGGCCCTCGCCCTCATCCTGCTGCTGACGAGCGCCCGCATCTCCGCCCAGGAATCACCGTTTGCCAGCCCGCTGCCCGAAAGCCCGGGCCCGCTGGCCGCAGATGTTCTGCCGCCCGCGGAAGAAGCGCGACGGATGGTAGCGATGATGGGGGGCGCCGTTGCCGTCCGCGCGGCGGCCGCCGAAGCCGCAGCCAGCACGAGCGCGGCGGATTGGGCGTGGTCGATGCGGTTGACCGCGCTGCTGCTTGCGCTGGATGGGGGCGACCGGGAAGCACTGCGGATCCGCGGGGATGCCGCCCGGGCCCTGGCCACGCAAGCCGCCACACCGGACCGACGCGAGGCGTATCTCGCCGAGGTGCGGACCACCGAGCGGTCGCTGCAGGCTCCAGGGCCAGCGGATGGCAGCGTGGCTGCCGCGTCCGCCGCGGAGGCAGCCGGCGGCCGCCACGCGGCACATGCCGGACCGCTCAGCCTGCCCGCCGCCGACCCATGGAACATCGCCAGCAACTATGCGAGCTTCGCCCTCGCGGACGCGTCCTGGACCATCGACGAGGATTTTCCCGGCACCAAGCTGGTGTTTGACGGCCGCTACGCGCTGCGGCGCGGTCGTGGCGACCCACCCAGCCGGGACTGCGACTGCCAGCCGCGTCCGACGCCACAGAAGATGGTCGGCACCGTGGGTGCGCACCTGCAATGGGGCGAGGGCGAGGCCGATATCGAGTACGCACGCCTGTCGCTGGCCGCCCTGTCCTATCAGTGGGACTATGGGCCCCGTTCGGGCCGCTTGCGTCCCTACCGCGATACGCTGGAGTGGGGGGTGCTGCAGGGCGGCAAGGACGATCCACTGGGCGTGGATTCCTACGTCGAGCTGACGCTGCTGCGGTTGGCACGCTCCTGGTACTACCAGTCCGAGGGGTCGCCATGGCTGTTCACCCTGGGCGCGGACCTGTCGGGCGGGTACGCCTGGGCGGATTCGATCGATGACACCTACCAGGACGTTTCCAACCCGGTCGTCGGCAGCTCGATCCGGTTCGGCGTGAGCCGCAGCGGCTGGGGCCAGGTTTATGCGGAACAGCGGGTGAACAACGGCTTCACCCTCAGCAGCCCGGCACGCGGCGGCGCGGTCTCCCGCGAGGCCCGCTTCCGCTTCGGCTACCTGCACCGGCTGCACCGCTGCCTGACGCTGGACCTGTTCGTGGAAAAACGGTCATTCAATTTCTCCGACCCCGACTTGCCCGACCTCTACACCAAGAGCAAACGCACCGGCGCCGCCCTGGGCTGCGCGTTCTAGGCCCGCCGGCACCAGGACGGGGCGTCGCCGCTGGAATGCGGGAGGCCGGCGCCGCCAAATTGTTTACCGTCCCGGTGCTCTGGCATACTGCGTCCGGAATCCGCCGGGGAGCCCGTGCCGCATGGGCAAGATCAGCGTCCATACCGACCACTTCAGCGACGCCGCGCAGGCGCTCGACGAGATCGAGGCAGCCGGCTGGCACGTGGTGGAAATGGACGTGCCGGCGGTGCGCAACGAGAGCCACTGGCACACCTTCTCGACCCGGATCTATATCCTCGAGGGCGTACTGAACATCACCGACAGCGCCCGTGACCGGGTCCTGCAGGCGGGCCCGGGCAGCCGGGTGGATGTTCCTGCGCGGGTCCTGCACAGCGAGGATTCCGCCGGCTATCGCATCGTCGCCGGCATGAGCGTCGACCCCGCCACCCTCATCGGGCCGATCGACCTCGACCCCGCCGACCTCTGAAGCATGCCGCCCGGCGCAGGCCCGACGGGGCCATGGCCGCCGCCGCGACCCCTTCGGTGATTTTTGAGTTTTATTCAAATGATTGGGGAAATTCCTGCATTTTGGGGTACCATAGTCCGGTCAGCGGCCCTGGGACTGGCTGCGGCATATAACAGACGCTCACGATGGGGAGGCGTTACCATGACTCGCAAGTTACTGAAATCCCTTTTTGTTTTTTCACTGCTGGCCGCATCGTGGCCGGTGGTGGCGCAGGAAGAGGCCGACGAAGGCGCGGCCGGCTCCACGCTCGAGGAGGTGATGGTTACCGCCACCCGTCGCGGTGAGCAGGACATCATGACCACGCCGGCTGCGATCACGGCACTGGACGGTGCGGCGGTTGAAAAGTACGCGCTGCGCGACCTCAACGACATCGCGGTCTCGGTGCCCGGCCTGTCGGCCGGCACGGTCTCGGCCTTCAACTCCTCGCAGTTCGCCATGCGCGGCGTGACCGAGACCACCATCATCATCTACAAGGAATCGCCCGTGGCGGTGACGCTGGACGAATTCACCATTCCGCACATCCAGACCTCCAACCTGGAGATGTTCGACATCGAGGCCATCGAGGTGCTGCGCGGCCCGCAGGGCACGCTGTTCGGCAAGAACACCACCGGCGGCGTGATCGCCGTGCGCACCAAGCGGCCGGTGCTGGAGGAGAACAGCGTCGAGGTGCAGGCCCAGTTCGGCGATTTCGGTACCCGCAAGGTCAACGGCGCGCTCAACCTCGCCCTCGGCGATACCGCAGCATTTCGTTTCGCGGGCATGTGGCTGGAGTCCGATGGGTATTATGAGAACGGTGCGCCTTTTGGGCCCATCGGCCAGGGGATCATCCCGTTCAACACCGTCGAGCACTTCGGCAAGTCCGGCCCTGGCGATGGGCGCGACCTGGGCGGTGACGACGTGTTCTCCGGCCGGGCCAAGCTGCTGTGGCAGCCCAGCGACGACGTAAACCTCGTATTCCAGTATGAATACGTGCGGGATGACGGCGACTCTCCGCCGATCGTGCAGAGTTCAACACCCGGCTACATTTTCCCGCTTTGGAATTATCCGGCAGCGCAGAACCTTCCCGGGGACCTGCTGGACAATGCCGGCAGCAGCTTGCGCTGTGATGCGGACCCGGCCGGAGTTTGCATTACCGCGGGCCATCAGGTCGACATCGATGGCTTCTATCTCAACGGCGACTGGCGCATCAACGACGACTACACGTTGTATTTCAATGCCGGCCGGCGCGAGCAGGAATCCCGACTGCCCTCGTCCTACGTCGGCCAGACAGGCCCGATTTCCGGATTCGACGCCACCCGCGACGATGACCGCGAGACCAGCCAGTTCGAGGCCCGTATCGGGTCCAGCCTGGACGGTAACTTCAACTTCACCGCCGGCATCTATTACCAGGAGGACGACACCGAGTTTTGCGTGCTGCAGTACGTAGGCTTCCTGGACGGCTTCTTCCTCGGCACACCGGCCGATTACTGGAACACCTTCCCACGGATCCTGTGCAACAAGCAGGACGCAGAAGCCAAGGCCGCTTACATCGACGGCACCTGGCAGGCCACGGACAAGCTGTCCGTGACCGCGGGCTTCCGCTACACCAACGAGGAGAAGGCCTGGGCCGGGCGCCCAATGCGGCAGTTCCTGGACGGCGTGCCACTGCTCGACATTCTCAACCAGCCGCTGGACGCGGTGAACTTCAATCGCTTCCCGGATGGGGTCGTGTATGACGACGAGGATTGGACCGAGCCGACTTACCGCCTGGTGTTCGGATACGACTTTAGCGACGACCTTTACGGCTTCTTCGGCTATTCGCGCGGCTTCAAGTCCGGCGGCTACAACGACCAGCTGGGTACCCAGCTCGACCCGATCACGCCGCTGGCCGCGCGGCCCACGGATCCCGAAATCGCCGATTCCTTCGAAGGCGGCATCAAGAGCACCTTCG
>WVWV01000033.1:131844-133016 GCA_011773845.1 Lysobacterales bacterium
ACGTTCGAGGCCGATACGAACTTCGACGGGGAAATTGATGTGGACCTCAGCGGGCAGCCGGTCACGCGCGCCCCCGAGTGGATGGGCAACATCGAAGGCATCTATTCGCACAGTTTCCTCGACAACCACGGGCTGGAATGGCGGCTGCGGGTATCCTACGAGGATGATTCCGTATCCAGCTATTCCGACGTGGACCCGGCCTTCAACACCATCCTGGAGTCTCGGACCCTGGTGAGCGCCAGCGTGACCTGGACCGACCCCGAAGACCGCTGGTACGTGCGACTGCTGGGCAGCAACCTGACCGACGAGCGCTATCGCACCGGAGCACTGTCCGTGGCGACGCTGTGGATCATGTCGGCCTATGGGCCGCCGCGGTACTACGGCATCGAGGTTGGCGGCAAGTTCGACTGGTAAGCAATCCGAAGCGGGGCGTCAGGCCCCGGGCCAAGAGGCCGGCCTCGCGCCGGCCTCTTCATTTGCGGCCTCTGGATTTACGTGAAATGAGCGAGTGCAACGGCCTCGGCGGTGCCCGCCATCCGCCCTGCCGACCGGACGCTTACTTCTCGCCGCCGAGATAGCGGTCCAGTTCCTTGTGGAAATGCCGCAATCGCTGTTCCTGTTCGCTCCACAGCGGGCCGGCAAAACCCCGCGAACGAAGGCCTTTCTGCACCACCGGCAGCAACTCGGAATCCTGGTCGAGCACCAGCCCCAGGTTCGGCGGCTCGCCGCTTGCGACGTATTCGGTGTCGGGCCGGAATTCGCCGGAGGTGTCGGTACCCTCGGGCAGGCCCATCCAGCCGGGTACGGCGTAATCCGGGTCGTCCACCGGCCGCACCAGGGTCATGGTGTCGTAATAGAACCGCTCCGGGTCGCTGGGGTGGGGCATGAAGCGCATCAGGAACGCGCCCTCCGGGTGCAATCCGAGCTGCACGTTGGGAAAGACGCCGGTAGCCCAGCTGTCGGTCAACTGACCATCGGTGAAGCGCTCGTACTCCAGGCCGTATTTCTTCGCGCGCTCGCGCTTGGCCTGCGCGATGGCCGCCCGCACGCCGCGCGCCGAGCCGCTGTACCTGGCCGGGTCCATGGATGCTTCGCGCATCATGTACGCCAGGCTGTCGTTCATCGCATCCTGGTCCGACTGGCGCTTGGTCTTGGCCGCGATCGGCACGATC